>NZ_JBJNRJ010000028.1:0-53913 GCF_046233715.1 Trujillonella humicola
GTCTTCTTGGTCGTTGATCCCTCTACCGGAGGCCTCGCCTATTTCCCGGCACCAACACGCCGGATGGACCCTTCCGGTGACTTCTCAAACACGGCCTAGCTGCGGCCCTCGAACGCCCGCGCCATCCGGACCTGCTGCTCGAGCGCGTCACCCATCCGGCTCTGGACGGCGTCGAGCTGCCGGATGACCTCGCTCGTGGCGAGGATCCCGGCCGACACCTGCTGGCTGCTGGCCTGGATGCCGGCGACCTGGTCCGACACCCGCTTGGTGGCCGCGGCCGTCTCCCGCGCCAGGTCCTTGACCTCGCTGGCGACGACGGCGAAGCCGCGGCCCAGCTCGCCGGCCCGGGCGGCCTCGATCGTGGCGTTCAGGGCGAGGAGGTTCGTCTGGTCGGCGATGGCGGAGATGATCCGGATGACGTCGCCGACCGCGGCCGAGGCGGTGCCCAGCGCCTCGACCTCGGTGGTCATGGACGACGCCTGGGAGACGGCGCTCTCCGCGACCCGGCCGGCCTCGTCGGCCGCCTCGCGCAGCAACGACACCGTCTCCAGCAGCGCCCGGGAGTTGGCGGCGTCGGCCTCGGCGCGGCGCAGGACGTCGAGCCGCTGCGAGACCAGCTGCTGCACGTTGCGCAGGGCCGCGGTGCGCGACTCGGACAGGTCGATGGTGTCGGTGACGAAGAAGTCCATCGTCCCGATGACCCGGCCGTCGGACAGGATCGGGAAGCACACGCCGGACTTGACCCCGGCCCGCTGCGCGGCCGGGCGGCGCACGCAGTCGGTCACCTCGCCCAGATCGCGGACGAACACCAGGTCCCGCTTGCGCCAGGCGCGACCGGACAACCCGACGCCCTCGGCGAAGCTCGCGGCGAGGGTGACCTGCCGGAACTCCTCGCCCGCCGAGCCGGACTCGACGCTGAAGCGCAGGACGCCCGCCTCCTCGTCCAGCGCCCAGTAGGAGCCGTAGGCCCAGCCGAAGGCGGTGCGGACGGTGTCGAGCGCGATGCGCATGGCCGACTCGGCGTCCCGGGCGTCCCCGACCCGGCCGACGACGGTGGTGACGGCCTCGCGGTCGTGCAGGGTCTCCTGCAGCTGGGTGGCGGTCAGGGCGGCGCGCCGCGCGTGCCCCGCGACCCGGCTGATGGCCTGCCACTTCTCCGCTCGGCCGCCGAAGAACGGCAGCTCGCTGCGGGAGTAGTACTCCTGCAGGGCCACGACCCGGCCGTCCTCGAGGATCGGCAGCACGCAGCCGTGCCGGGCGCCGGCGGCAGCCGCGGTGGCCCAGCGCAGGCAGGTCCGGGTGTCGGTGGTCGGGTCCATGAGGACGGGACGGCGCTCGCGGATGGCCCGACCGCCGAGCCCGTCCTCGGGGGTCATCACGTCCTCCCCGCGCCACCGGGCGCCCATGGCCGGCGCCAGCTCACCCTGCTCGGCGACCAGCCGGAAGCCGCTCGCGGACGGCATCCAGATGCCGCCGTAGGCCAGGCGCAGGGCGCCGACCATCGTCGTCGTCACCCTGCCGTGCGCATCGGCCTCGCTGCTGACGCCCTCGTCCAGGGCGGCCAGCACCTGCTCCAGCGCCTCCACGTCCCGGGGCATCGGCGCCGCCCCCGACGAGGCGGGTGGTGCGGTGTCGGTGCGTCGCCACATGGGGGAGTCCTCCGGAGGGTCGAGAAGCGGCCCCCTCCTTTCGGCAGTGCACGACCCGTCTCCACCCGAGACGATCCCGTCCCGCGGCGGGGCAGCCCCGGTCAGGCAGCCAGCGGACGCTCCCCGCGCAGCGCGGACCGCCCGGCCTCCCAGGCGCCGAGCAGGTACCGCGCGGTCAGCCCGTCGAGCGCCAGCGAGCAGGCGGCGCCGAACAGGACGTCGCCGGTGAGCTCCGGCTCGGCGGCGACGAGCGAGCCGCACATGTCGACCGCGGCGATCTGCTCGTGCACCGCGTCGGCCTCGACGTGCTCGTCGTAGAACACCGTCGTGCGGGGCCCGAAGCCCAGCCGGCGCAGGCCTGCCGAGTAGCGGCGGCTCGGCTCGGACGACGTCATCTCCACGGCGGTCAGGTGGCCGAGCGCCGCGGCCCGCCAGCGCCGGTGCAGGCCGAACAGCGACATGGTGTTGACCGCGGTGAACGCCGGTGCCGGGGCGTCGTCCCACAGGGCGCCGTAGGCGTCGTCGAGCCCGAGGTCGCGCAGCAGCCCGGCGAACAGCTCGCTGTGCATCCGCGCCGGCGACCCGCCGCCGTACTCGTCGGCCTGGATCTCGACCATCGCCGACTTGGTCCGCCCGCTCAGCCGGGGGACGGCGAAGGTGTGCGGGTCGCCCTCCTTGAGGTGGTACACCGACCGCAGGGTCAGGTACTCCCGCCACTGCTCCGGCGAGCCCGAGCGCGCCAGGTACCGCGACAGCGACGGGCCGTCGTCGGCGGCGATCAGCGCGCCGAGCTGCCGGTCGACCGGCTCGTCGGTGACCTGCAGCGGCCCGACCAGCGCCCGCAGGGCCGCGGTGTGCGCCTGCTCGAGGCCGGCCCGCAGGGTGAGCAGGCCCGGGTCCCACTCCCACGTGTCGGCGACGCCGTCGAGGCCGCGGTAGTGCAACTCGTAGCAGGCGGCGAGGGAGATCTGCAGGTCCTCGTCGAGCAGCGGGTCGGTGCCGGCGGCCGCGACCTGCCCCGCCAGGTCCACGGTCGCCGGGGAGAGCTCCCCGGCGAGCAGGTCGGTGCGCAGCGCGTCGCTCAGGGGACCCCTGGGCTCGGGAAACTCCATGCGGTCGGCCATGCCCACTCCGATCGTGCTCGATGCACCCCGTGGGGAAACTCGATGCACCCCGTGAGGAAGGTCGCCCGAGGGTAGGGCCACCCCATGACCTCGACCGACCGCTCCGCTCCCGACGGACGTGCCCGCGTCGTCCTCGTCACCGGCGGCAGCGCCGGCATCGGACGTGCCACCGTGGCCCGGCTCGCGGCCGGCGGCGCCCGCGTCGTGACCTGCGCCCGGGACGCCGACCGGCTGGCCGGGGCGGTCGCCGGGCTGCCGGGGGTCACCTGCCTCCCCGCGGACGTCGCCGACGCGGGGGACCGGGCCCGGCTGGTGGAGGGGGTCCTGGAGCGGTACGGGCGGCTGGACGCGGTCGTCCTGAACGCGGGCCTCGGCTGAGCCGGCCTGGTCGAGGACATGCCGGCCGAGGCGGTGGCGGCCGTGGTGGGGGTGAACCTGACCGGTGCCGTCGACCTGACCCGCCTGGCGCTGCCGCACCTCCTCGCCGCCGCCGCCGCCGGTGGCGGCCGCGCCGACGTCGTCGCCGTCTCCTCGGTGGCGGCGTGGTCGCAGGTGCCGCCGCTCACCGTCTACTCGGCCACCAAGGCCGGGCTGCTGGGGTTCGTGCGCGGGCTGCGCCGCGAGGTCACCTCGCGCGGGGTGCGCGTGCACTCGGTCCACCCGGGGCCCGTCGCGAGCGAGTGGCTCGCCCGCGGGCACGGCTCCCCGCCGCGGTCGGACGCCGACGCCGGCCGCCGGCTGTCCCGCGGGATCCGCACCGAGCGCGTCGCCGCCGCGATCTGCGGCCTGCTGGAGGCGCCCCGGTCCCGCTCGGTGTCGGTGCCGCGCTGGACGGGCCTGGCCCGCCTGGGGGAGCTGCCGCCGGTCGACCGGGTGCTGGACGCCGTCCTGTCCTCGCAGCACGACCGGATCCGCCGGATCAGCGAGCGTGTGGTGGAGCGCCGCACCCGCTGACCGGCCGGGTGCGCACATGACGATCTGATGAGTTCCGGCACCGGCAGGTGCGGCGGCGCGCGCTCCGGGGCACGGCCGGGGACCGGGTCGACGACACGGAGGTCCCATGCGTTCCCCCCTGACCGCACCGGCGGTGCTGCTGTCCGCGCTGGTCGCGGTGCCCCTGGCCGCCTGCTCGGGCCCGGCCGCCCCCGGTGGCACGAGCGCGGGACCGGAGGAGTCCACACGGGCACCCGCGCCGGCGGGCATCGTGCTGGATGCGACGTGCACCGGGCCCGGTGGGATCACCGTCGCCCATCCGGCCGACTGGTCGGTCAACCCCGGCGACGTCGTCCCGGCCTGCACCCGCTTCGCGCCGGAGGAGTTCGAGGTGCGGCCGTACTCCGACGTCCGGGTCGCGGCGGTCGTCCTCGCCGTGGAGGACCTGCCCCTCGCCGTCCTCGCCGTGGCGGGACCGGACGAGGTGGCGCGCACCGACGTCGTGGTCGGCGGCCGTCCGGCGGTCCGCCAGGTCCTCGTGACCGGCCCCGGCCTGCACCCGGAGGGCACGAGCATCACGCGGTACCTGGTGGACCTCGGGCGGGAGCGGACCCTGGTCGCCGACGCCGTCCGGCCTCCCGGCCGGGGGACCGGGGAGACCGAGGCCGTGCTGGACGCGATGATGGCGGAACTGCAGATCGGCGGCTCCGCCTCGCGGTGACCGGCCGCGGAGTGGTCCACGGCGCGGTCGAGCGGATCGCCTCGCGACCGGGCGAGCGCTGATCGGCCGCGGCGAGATCACCGCCGGCGCAGCGCCAGGCCGATCGGGTACAGCAGGGCCAGGTGCCCGTCGCTGTTGTCCAGCAGCTCCTGCAGGGCGCGCACGGCGCGCAGGCCGGGCGGGTCGGCCGACTCGAGGTCGCGCAGGTCCAGCAGCAGCTCCCGGTGACCGTCGTGGTGCAGGGCGAGGACCGTGCCGACCAGCCCGTCGGCGGCCGCCGTCCCCAGGTGGCCCCGCGCCCGGACCCGACCGCGGCGCGCGTCCACCGTCTCGGTGAACGGCTGGTCGCCGGTGCGGCGCCGGCCGGCCTGCGTCGGGTCCATGGTCGGCAGGTACCCGGTCGCGTCGGGTCGACCGCTCCGTCCGGCCGGTCGTCACGCGACCGTCATGCGCCGCCACCGCGGCTGCGGCAGCGTCTCATCCGTCCCGCGCGTGCCCGGCCGGCGCAGGGGCCACACCGGTCGCCGGTGCCGGCCGGTGGACTGCCGACTCCTCTGTCAGCGACCCCGCCGTCGAGGAGCCCGCCATGCGCCTGCCCCGTCCCCGCCCCCGTCCCCGTCCCCGTCCCCGGACAGCGACCGGAGGTGCCCGGTGAGCCGGGACCGCCGGCGGGCCGAGCTGCGCGCCGGGGCCTCGCTGGTCGCCAGCGCGGGGGCCGACCTGGGCTGCGGCGAGGAGCCGGAGGTGCGCGCGCTGCCCGACGGCCGGCTGTGGCTGGCCGACGTGGGGGCCGCGGTGACGGCCGCCGAGCTCTACCGGGCCGCCCGCGGCGTGCTGGCGGCCCAGCTCGACGCCATGGCGCAGGTGAGCGACCAGTCGGTGGAGGAGGTCACCTTCGGCTGGCTGGTCGGGCTGCAGATGGACGACGTCCTGGCCGCCCTGGAGGACGGGTCGGCGGAGGCCGCCTGACTCCCGGCTGCCGGGCGGTCAGGTCCGGACGCTCGCTTCGGGAGCAGTCGCCGGCAGGACCTCCTCGCCCGACGGGAGCCGGGGCTCGTCCTCGCGCCGGGCCAGCCGGCTCGGCCACCACATCCGCCGGCCGACGTCGAGGGTGAGCGCGGTGACCAGCACCGACCGGACGATGATCGTGTCGAGCAGCACGCCGAGGGCCACCGCGATGCCCAGCTGGGTGAGGAACGTCAACGGCAGCGTCCCGAGGACGGCGAAGGTCGCGGCGAGCACGAGCCCGGCCGAGGTGATCACCCCGCCGGTGGCCGACAGGCCGATGAGGGCGGCCCGCCGGGTGCCGTGGTCGACCGCCTCCTCGCGGACCCGGGTCATCAGGAAGATGTTGTAGTCGATCCCCAGCGCCACCAGGAACACGAAGGCGAACAGCGGGAACGAGGCGTCGGTCGTGGTCACGCCGAGCACCCAGTCGAAGATCAGCGCGCTCAGCCCCAGCGCCGCTCCGTAGGACAGCACCACGGTGGCGATCAGGATCAGCGGCGCGACGAGGGCCCGCAGCAGGATGCAGAGCACCACCAGGACGACCAGCATGATCAGCGGGATCACCACGACGTCGTCCCGCTGCGAGGCGTTCTGCACGTCGAGGTTGAGCGCGGTGTTCCCGCCGACCAGCGCGTCGCCGTCCCCTACGCCGTCGAGGGTCTCCCGCAGGTCCTCGATCGTCGCGGCGGCGGCCTCGCTGTCGAACTCGTCGGCCAGCGTGGCCTCGATGAGCGCGGTGTCGCCCTCGACCTGCGGCTCGGCGACCTCGGCGATCCCGTCCTCGGCGCGGACGGCCGCGGCGACCGCCGTGGCGTCCGCGGCGCTGGTGACCACGTAGACGGGGTTGCCGGCGACGGCCGGGAAGTGCTGCGCCGCGACCTCCTGCCCGACGATCGACTCCGGTTCGCCCCGGAAGCTCTCGGCCTGCGTCAGGCCGACGGGCTCGAGCTTGACCACGCCGGCGCAAGCGACGAGCAGCAGCAGGCCGGTGACCACCCAGGTCGCGCGCGGCCGCGGACGGATCGCGTTCCCGACCCGCGCCCACAGCCCGGTGGAGCTCGGTTCGGGGCTGCCCAGCGCCGGGCGGACCGGCCAGAACACCCAGCGACCGAAGATCACCAGCAGCGCCGGCAGGAGCGTGAGCAGGACCAGGAGGGTGACCGCGACGCCGATCGCGGCGACCGGACCGAGGCCGGCCGTGGAGTTCATCTCCGCCGCGACCAGGCAGAGCATGCCGAGGACGACGGTGCCGCCGCTGGCGAGCACCGCGGGCCCGGCCCGGTGCACCGCCTCGGTCATGGCCTCGTGCCGGTCGGCGTGCAGCCGCAGTTCTTCCCGGTAGCGCGCCACGATCAGCAGCGCGTAGTCGGTCCCGGCGCCGACGATGAGGACGGTGAGGATGCTGGCGCTCTGCGCGTTGACCGTGAGGTCGCCGTAGCGGGCGAACAGGTAGACGACCGCCTGGGCGCACGACAGCGAGATGACCGCGCAGAAGATCGGCAGCACCCACAGCACCGGGCTGCGATAGGTGAACAGCAGGATGAGGACGACGACGCCGAGGGCGGCGAACAGCAGCGTCCCGTCGATGCCCTCGAAGGCCTCGGCGGAGTCGGCCGCGTTCCCCGCGGGGCCGGTCACGTAGGCGTCGAGCCCGTCGGGACCGTCGGCGACCTCGGCGCGCATCTCGTCGACGAGCGGGGCGATGGCCTCCCAGCCGTCGGGGCCCACGTTCAGCGGCACGATGACCTGCAGCGCCTGTCCGTCCTCGGACGGGATCGGGCCGGTGATCCCCCCGTCGAGGGCGTCCAGCCGGGCGAAGGACTCGACGTCCGCCGCGACGGCCTGCCGGTCCTCCGCGGTGAGCCCGCCGGCGCGCTCGTAGACGACGACGGCCGGGATGACGTCGGGGTCCGAGCCGAGCTCGGCCTGCGCGTCCAGCACGCGGGTCGACTCGGCTCCGCCGGGCAGCCAGGCCGCGATGTCGTTCTCCTGCTCGTCTGTCAGCTGCGCGGCCAGCGGCCCGGAGACCGCGGCCAGCACCAGCCAGCCGACGAGCACCACCCACTTCAGGCGAGGATGGCTGACGCGCGACGCGAACGACCTGCCCATGGGATGGCCCTCCGACGGCGCCGGCGCACCGGCGCGGGAACGGTGCGCGGGAACGCTAGCGACCGCCGCGGAGGTGTGTCACCGCATTTCGCGGCGGCGCGCGGGCCAGTTCCGGTTCCGGTCCGGGGTCGTCTCGCAGGTGGCTGGTCGCCGCCCGGCGGAGGAGGTCAGCGCGCCGCGGGAGGCGGGGGCGGCGGCAGGGTCGGCAGGCTCGGGGTGGTCAGCTCGCGGTAGGCGTCGGTGTGCGCCCGCAGCGCCGAGACGGCGTCGGCCACGTCGGTCGGCAACCGGCCGACCGCGGGCCGGACGCTCTCGGCCTGACGGACGGCGTCGGCGACGTCGGCCACCATGTCGAGGTGGGCGCGCGCCTCGGACAGGACGTCGGTGCAGCCCGGCGTCGGAGCCAGCGTCTGCTGCCGCAGGCACTGCTCGAGGCGGGCGCCCTCGGCCTCGAGGGCGGGCAGCAGGGCCGGCACCTCGCCCAGGTGCGCGCCGGCCGCGGCGGCCGCCCCCACCCGGCGGCGCAGCTCGGCGCGGCTGCGCTGGAGCTGGAGCTGCAGCTCGGCGGCGGTCCGGCGGTCGCCGGGAGGCAGCCGCCGCGCCGCCACGGCGGTGGCGCCCTGCGCACCGAGCTCACGGGCCTGCGCGGTGAGCTCCCGGCCGCGGGCGACCAGCGGGCTGCGGCGGACCCGGCGGACGACCAGCCAGCCGGCGAGGAGGGCGACCAGCAGCAGCACCAGGAACACGCCGCCGAGCACCGCGATCAGCGTCGGGTCCAGCGTGGCGATCCACGACAGGTCGTCGTCCATCGTGCTCCTCTCGCGCGGCGGGCGTGCTGCCGGGCGCTCGATGGTATTCCGCGCGGCTGGGAGATCGCTGGGAGCCGCCGCCTCGAGGCCGCCGGGGTGTCCGGCTAGGCCTCCCCTCCGAGGACCAGCGCGGTCAGCAGCACGAGGAAGACGGTGTTGATCAAGACGTGCGCCACGACGCCCAGGTAGACGCTGCGGGTGCGCCAGACCGCCCAGGTGATCGGGAGGAACCCGATGATCCGGGCGGGGTTCGTCCACGGTGTCCACAGGTGGTAGACGGAGAAGAGCACGGTGTTCAGCACCGGGGCCCAGCGTCCGAGGCGGGACAGCCGCGGGAGGAGGTGCCCGCGGAAGTACAGCTCCTCCACGATCGGGCCGAGGACGCCGTTGAAGGTGAAGGCCGCGGCGAGCACGAGGAGCAGGGCCGCGGTGGAGAGGGCTGCGTCGTCGTCGACGCGGGAGAACTGCAGCAGCGTCTCGGGCATCCAGCCGAAGAGGTTGTCGGCGATCCACTCGTCCAGCAGCAGCATGGACGCCGTCGAGAAGACGGTGAACCACAGGAACAGCGCGACGCCGCCCAGGACGTAGGTCCGTGGCCGCAATCGGCGCCGGTAGCCGACCGCGCCGAGGGGGGACCACGATCCGGTGGTCCGTCGCGCGGTCACCGCGAGGTAGCCGAGCTCCAGCGGGACGATGACGAGTCCGATGCCGACGAAGAAGGCGAAGAGCGCGGGCAGGCCGAGCTCCTCCACGACGGGGGCTGCGGCGAGCACGAAGGCGGTCAGCGCAGCGCCGGGCAGCAGGTGGAGGACGACCGACCGCAGCAGCCCGTGCGGCGGGACCGCCGGCTCCTCCTCGACCGGGATCTCCGGGGTGCGCACGTCGGCGCGCGCTATCGCGTCCTCCCGCGTGGATCCGGGCCGCCCCGACGACGGCCCGCCGCGCGACCGTCTCGCACCGGCCACCTCGGTGGCAGCCGTGCGGGCACCCCTCTTCGGAGTGGTGCGCGCACGACCCGGGCGAGCCGGCGGGCGGGCCGACCGGGGGGAGGGGACTCAGGTGGTGGCGCCCAGGTAGGACAGAGCGGCCAGCACCCGGCGTTCGTGCTCCGCGGTCGGCTCCAGGCCGAGCTTGCTGAAGATGCGGGAGATGTGCTTCTCCACCGCTCGTTTCGTGACCACGAGGCGGTCGGCGATGGCGTCGTTGCTGAGGCCGTCGGCGAGCAGCTCGAGCACCTCGCGCTCCCGCGGCGTGAGGTCGTCGAGGGGGAGCTCCCGCCAGGCCGGCCGGGCGAGCTCGGCGACGACGCGGGGGTCGACGGCGGTGCCGCCGGTGGCGACCGACCGCACGGCGGCGCAGAACTGGTCGATCTCGGCCAGCCGGTCCTTCAGCAGGTAGCCGACGCCGCTGTTGCCCTGCAGCAGCCTGCGGGCGTGGTCGGCGGCCACCTCCTCGGCCAGGACGAGCACGCCGGTCCCGGGGTGGGTCTCCCGGATCCGGGTGGCGACGTCGAGGGCCCGGGCGGTGTGGGCCTCGCGGAAGTCGAGGACGGCGATGTCGGGGCGGTAGGTGGCGACCCGGTTCAGGACGTCGTCGGGCGAGTCGCACTGGGCGACGACCTCGACGCCGTCCGCGGCCAGCGCCCGGCGCAGCGGCTCGCGGAGGAACACCGCGTCCTCGGCGAGGACGGCGCGCAGGCCGGCCGACCGGGTCGCGGCCGTGCGCTGGTCCCGTGTGCCGGCCCGTGGTCCCAGTTGGACGACGACGCGGCAGCGGGGGTCGCCGACGGCGATGCGTTGCGCCAGCCGGATCGTGGAGTCGCCGGTGTTGCGGGTGGCGATGCCGCCGAGGACGCCCGCGGTCATCCGGCACAGCGAGGGCGCCTGCCGGACCGCGTCGCCGAACGGGCAGCGGCGGTTGGTCAGCACGATCCGATCGCCGACCACCGACTCCACGGAGAAGTCGCCGCCGATGGCGTGCTCGAGGGTCACGAACAGCCCGGCGAGCTGGGGCGCGGTCAACGGGCCGGACAGTGCCCGGGCCCGCCGGTACTCCTCCTCCAGGCGGGTGCCCACGCGCTCGCCGACCGCGCTGACCGTCGCCTGCGCGGCGGCGGGCCCGGCGGTGTCCTCGTTCACCTGCGCCAGGTGGACGGCGACCGCACCGAGGAACGGCTCCCGCCCGAAGGTCCCGTCCGGCGCGGCCTGCTCCGGACTCGGGAGGCCGGCGCCGGAGTCGGGCGCGGGCACCACCGGGTGCTCCCGGGCGCGGTGGAGCGGCAGGACGACCGCCACGTCGGATCCGCCCGCCTCCCGGGCGCGGGCGTGCAGCGGTCCGGCCAGCTCGGCCAGCCTCCTCAGCCCACCGCCGGCACCCTCGGACACGGCGGTGGCCAGGTCGAAGCCGGGCCCCTCGTCCTGGACGCGGAGCACCGGTCGGACGTCGGTCCAGTCCAGGCCGACCCGCACCCGGCCGGGCGCGTGGCGGCAGGCGTTGCCGACGAGCTCGTCGAAGGCGAACTCGGCGGTCCCCCCGGGGGACTCCGGACGTCCGTGCCGTCGCAGGCACTCCAGATACCGGCCCCGGACGTCGCAGAGCACCGCGGCCTGGGACGTGTGGAACGACCACTCCATCGCTGCGCACCTCTCGTGGCCACGCTACCGCCGGCAACGGGGGGGCGAGTGCGACGGTCGTGTGACGACTGCGCCCGGTGCCGCGCGCCGCACAGGACCTCGCGGCGTCCGGAGGTGGAGCAGGCGCGGGTCGAGACGCGGCACGGCCCGTCGCCGGCGAGGCGCTGTGCGGTCAGCTCGAGCCCGACCCGTTCCCGGGTGAGGCAGGTGTGTGGCCCGGGGAGGGTGCTCCGGCTGGCCGCCGCCGGCGGCCGGCCCCGGCTCCGTCCAGACCGAGCAGGCCGAGGTCTCGTGCTCGCGGCACCACCTGCTGCCGGCTGCTCACGTCCAGCTTGGTGCGGAGGTGGTGGATCCGGGCACGGGCGGTGTTCCGGGAGATCGACATCGCCGCGGCCACCTGCGCGGTCGACCGGCCCTCGGCGAGCAGGCGGAGCGCGTCGAGCTCCCGGGCGGACAGGTGCGGCCGCCCGTCGTGGCGGACGCCGTCGGAGTCGGCCGAGTGCGGATCGGGCATGGCTGCGCTCCGTTCTCCACGGTCGCGCGGGACCGGCCGCTCCCGGTCCGGTGCGACGGATCCTCTGCAGCGACCCGGGACCGGCGCCCGACGCGGGCATTGCGGTTCCCGGTACCGCCACGCTAGGAAGCCCGTGGGCAACCCACTTCACCGCTGCGGCCGCTTTCCTTGCGCATCCGGGCCACCGTCGGAAGGAGTCGGCATGGACCGCCTCGTCCGCCTCGCGGCGCTGACGGGCTACCGGGAGGTGGCGCTCTCCCTGGGCCTGGACCCGGCGCGGCTGATGACCGACGAGGGGCTGGACATCGGCGCTCTGGCCGACCCGGACCACTGGGTTCCCGCGATCCCGGTGACCCGGCTGCTGGAGCGCTCGGCGGCCGAGTCCGGCTGCGAGGACTTCGCCCTGCGGATGGTGCGCTACCGCCGGCTGTCGGCGCTCGGGCCGCTGAGCGTGGTGGTGCGCGAGGAGCCCGACCTGCGCAGCGCCCTCGACCTGCTGATCCGCTACGAACGCGCGTACACGGGAGTCGTGGACCTGCGGCTGGTCGAGGCCGACGGGCTGGCGACGGTGCAGGTGTGGCTGGACTTCGGCGCGCCGGTGCCCGTGCGGCAGTTCCTCGACGGCACCGCCGCCGTGGTGGTCAACGTCATCCGCAGCCTGGCGCGTGCCGACTGGCAGCCGCTGTCTGTGTCCTTCGCCCATGGCCCACCGGCCGATGCCACCCTGTACCACCAGGTGTTCGGCCCTGGCCTCCGGTTCGAGCAGCCGTTCACCGGTGTGGTCTTCCCGGCTCACGACCTGGAGCTACCGTCGGCGACCGCCGACCCGAGGATGCGCGAGTACACCACCGGGCTGCTGGCGACCGTCCCCGCCCCCCGGCCGGTGACGCCCTCCGAGCAGGTCCGCTCGATCGTCGAGATCCTGCTGCCCACCGGCCGCTGCTCGCTGCTGCACGTCAGCCGCTCGCTCGACGTCCCGCCGCGGACGCTGCGGCGGCACCTGGCAGAGGACGGCGAGACCTTCTCGACGATCGTGCACGCCACCCGGGTCCGATGGGCCGAGCGGTATCTGGCCAACGACGCGTACTCGCTGACGCAGATCGCCCACCTGCTGGGCTTCGCCGCCTCCAGCGCCTTCTCCGTCTGGTTCCGCGGGCACTTCGGCACGACCGCCACCGAGTGGCGCCACCGCACGCGGTCCGCCCCGATACGGCGCCCGGTCCTGGAGGACGGGCTCGGCGACCGTGGCTGACGCCGTCGCCGGCCGGTCGCCCCCGAGCGGGGCCCCGTCGGCGTTCCCCTGGGTGGCCTTCGCGCTGGCATTCGCTCTGCTGCTCTCGGACTTCATGTGCCGGCAGGTGCTCGCGGCGGTGTTCCCGTACCTGAAGGCCGACTGGGCGCTGACCGACACGCAGCTCGGCGCGCTGGGCAGCGTCGTCGCGCTGACCGTCGCGGTGCTCACGGTGCCCCTGTCGCTGCTCGGCGACCGGTACGGCCGGCGCCGCGCCATCCTGGCGATGGCCGGGCTGTGGAGCCTGGCGACTCTGGGATCGGCGTTCGCCGCCGACTACGGACAGCTGCTCGCCGCCCGGGTGCTCGTCGGCGTCGGCGAGGCCGCCTACGGCAGCGTCGGTCTCGCCCTCGTGCTCGCGCTGTTCCCCACCGACCGCCGCGCGACGCTGTCCGGCGCGTTCACCGCCGGCGCCGCGTTCGGGGCGGTGTTCGGTATCGCCCTCGGGGGCGCCCTGGCCTCCCGGTTCGGCTGGCGGTGGGCCGTCGGGGCGATGGCCGTGCTCGGCCTCGTGCTGCTCGTCCTGTTCTGGATGCTGGTCACGGACGACGAGCTCGCCCGCCACGACGTTCCCGACGCCGGCGCCGCCGCGCCAGGGGCTCGGCTGCGTGCGCCGCTGTCGGCGGCGCTGTCCCCGCCCGCGGTGCTCTGCGCCTACCTCGGCAACGGCCTTTAACTGTTCGTCGCCGGGTCCCTGCTGGCCTGGCTGCCCAGCTACCTCAACCGCAGCTACGGGCTTCCCGCAGGTAGCGCCGCCACGCTCGCGGCCGGCCTGCTCCTGCTCCTGGGCATCGGGATGATCGGCTGCGGAGCTCTCACCGACCGGCTCGCCCGCACCCGGCCGCCACGTCGCTGGACCACCGCGATCGGCTACGCAGCGGCCTCGTCGACGCTGCTCGGCGCCGGCTTCGCCCTGCCCGCCGGGCCGGCGCAGCTGGCCCTCATCGGCGCGGGGGTCTTCTTCGTGGCCGGCACCAGTGGCCCGGCCGGTGCCCTGGTCGTGGAGCTGACGCCCGCGTCGATCCGGGCCAGCGCGCTGGGCGTGCTGGCACTGGCCAACAACCTCGTCGGCCTGGCCGCCGGCCCGGTGGCCACCGGAGCGCTCGCCGACCGGGTCGGGCTGCCGACCGCGCTCGGGCTCGTACCGGTCGTCTCCGTCGCCGCCGTGGCCGTCCTCAGCGTCGGACGGCGGATCACCCCGCACCGGCGCGGGCTCGCCACAGAAGTGGCATCGGCGGTCGACGCGTAGGGCACGAAGAACTCACCCCCCGCTCGACGGCGACACGCGGCCATCTGCGGCCGGACACCGACGGGTCCGCACGCGCAGCCGTGGGTGCGGTGCCGGCTGCTCGTGCGGACCCGTTGCGGACCGCTGCCGCTGACCAGCGGTGGACCCGCTGGTCAGCGGCTTGTGAGACTCAGATGTCGTAGTACATCGCGAACTCGTGCGGGTGCGGGCGGAGCCGGATCGGGTCGATCTCGTTCTCCCGCTTGTACTCGATCCACGTCTCGATCAGATCGGGCGTGAAGACCCCGCCGTCGATCAGGTAGTCGTGGTCGACCTCGAGCCGGTCGAGGACGGCGTCCAGGGAGGCCGGGACCTTGTCGATCCCCAGCGCCTCCTCGGGCGGCAGCTCGTACAGGTCCTTGTCGACCGGCGCCGGCGGCTCGATCTTGTTCTTGATGCCGTCGAGGCCGGCCATCAGCATCGCCGAGAAGGCGAGGTAGGGGTTGGCCGACGGGTCGGGCACGCGGAACTCGATGCGCTTGGCCTTCGGGTTGTCGCCGGAGATCGGGATGCGGCAGCAGGCCGAGCGGTTGCGCGCCGAGTACACGAGGTTGATCGGCGCCTCGTAGCCGGGCACCAGGCGGTGGTAGCTGTTGACCGTCGGGTTGGTGAAGGCCAGCAGCGACGGGGCGTGGGTGAGCAGGCCGCCGATGTAGTGCCGGGCGGTGTCGGACAGGCCCGCGTAGCCGGTCTCGGCGTGGAACAGCGGGTCGCCGTCCTTCCACAGGCTCTGGTGGCAGTGCATGCCCGAGCCGTTGTCGCCGAACAGCGGCTTGGGCATGAAGGTGACGGTCTTGCCGTGCGCCCAGGCGGTGTTCTTGATGACGTACTTGAACAGCATGAGGCTGTCGGCCGCACGCAGCAGGGTGTCGAACTTGTAGTTGATCTCGGCCTGGCCGCCGGTGCCGACCTCGTGGTGCCCCCGCTCGAGCTCGAGGCCCGCGGCGGTGAGGTTGCTCATCATCGTCGCGCGCAGGTCGCTGTAGTGGTCGAAGGGCTCGACCGGGAAGTAGCCCCCCTTGGGCCGGGTCTTGTACCCCAGGTTCGGGCCGCCGTCCACGCCGGTGAGGGCGCCGGAGTTCCAGGAGCCCTCCACCGAGTCGATGTGGTAGTAGCCCTCGTTGATGCCGGTCGAGTGCCGGATCGAGTCGAAGATGTAGAACTCGGCCTCGGGACCGAAGAACGCGGTGTCGGCGATGCCGCTGCTGGCCAGGTAGGCCTCGGCCTTCTTCGCCACGTTGCGCGGATCGCGGCTGTAGGCCTCGCGCGTGATGGGGTCGTGGATGAAGAAGTTGACGTTCAGCGTCTTGTGCTTGCGGAACGGGTCCACGAAGGCGCTGTTGGCGTCGGGCAGCAGGAGCATGTCCGACTCGTTGATGGCCTGGAAGCCGCGGATCGACGAGCCGTCGAAGCCCAGGCCCTCGGAGAAGGTGTCCTCGCCGAACGTCGACGCAGGGATGGTGAAGTGCTGCATGACGCCGGGCAGGTCGCAGAAGCGCACGTCGACGTACTCGACGTCGTTGTCGCGGATGTAGGCGGCGACCTCGTCGGGACTGGTGAACATCGATCCTCCGGGTGTGGGCGAACAGCCGACGACGAACCTACGAGCGAGGAGTTGCTCCGGGGTGTCTCCGGTGTTTCGGGCCGGTAACACCGGCCCCGGCGTGTCGCGCCGCGGCCGGTCGTCCTCGCGGGGGCCCCGCCGACCGGGGTCCTACGCTTGGGTCATGGTCAGGGATGCCCAGCCACCCCCTCAGGAACGCCGTCGCGGCGCCTCGCTGGGGTTGCCCGCCGAGGGGCCCGGTTCGCTGGCGCCGTTCGGGGCCCGCGTGCGGGCCTACCTCGTCGACGCCGTGATCGCGGGCCTGGCCACCATCCTGGTCGCGGGCCCGGGTCAGGGCCTGTGGACGCTGCTGGCCTTCGCCGGGCTGACGGTCGTCTCGCTGGTCCTCCTCGGCCAGACGCCCGGCATGCGCGTGGTCGGCCTGCGGCTGGCGCACCCGCGGCAGGGGGCGCGGCTGGCCTGGTGGCGGGCGCTCGCCCGCACGGCGCTGCTGTGCCTGCTCGTCCCGGCACTGGTGGTGGACGCCGACGGCCGTGGCCTGCACGACCGGCTGACCGACACCGCCGTCGTCCTCGACCGGTGACTACCGGCGGCGGATCTGCCGCTGGCTGACCGACATCTGCCGCCCGCCGGGCATCGGGCCGCCGGGCACCGGCATCTTCGGCCCGCCCAGGGCGCTCATCCGCCGGCCGAGCGCGTTCACCTCGGCGGCGCTGAGGTTGCGCGGCAGCTTCATCACGTGGGTGCTCAGCTTCTTGAGCGGCACCTGGCCCTCGTCGTCGCCGACGGTGATGTCGTAGATCGGGGTGTCACCGACGACGCGGGCCAGCTTCCTCTTCTCCTGCGCCAGCAGCGGCCGCACGCGTGACGGCGACCCCTCGGCGACCAGGATGACTCCGGGCCGGCCCAGCACGCGGTGCACGGCGTCCAGCTGCGTCGTGCCGGCGACGCCGGAGCTGACCCGCCAGTCGCCGCGCATCCCCTCCAGCACCCAGGCCGCCGCCCCGGGCTGCCCCTCGACCTGCCGGTAGGCCGAGCCCTGCGCCCGCCGGCCGAACACGATCAGGGCGGCCAGCAGGCCGAGCATGACCGCGAAGGGCAGCAGGAAGAACGGGATCCCCAGCAGGATGCCGATCAGCTCGACCACCCCGGCCACCACCACGAAGGTGATGAGCATGATCCAGGGGAGCCGGGGGTCGTTCTTGTAGGTCAGGGAGTACGCCTGCTTCATCATGCGGGCGTTGTTGCGGAGCTTGGCCAGCCGCTTCTTCTTCGGCTGTCCGTCCTTGCCGAGCTTGGGGGCCTTGGCCGGCTTCCCGGTCCCGGCCGCCGTGCCCGCGGTGCTCGCGCCCCGACCGCGACTGCTGGAGCCGGGTGCCCGGCCGGCCTTGCCGGTGGGTGCGGGGGAGTCCGTGGGCTTGCTGCGTGCCATGTCCCCAGGATAGGGCCGAGCCGCCCGCCGCCCGGACGACGACGCCCGGATCACCCCTCGCGGGTCAGCCCACGCGCCTCGACGGCCTGCTGGTAGAGCCGGCCGGCGCGGTAGGAGCTGCGCACCAGCGGACCGGCCAGCACGCCGGGGAAGCCGATCCGCTCGGCCTCGGTGGAGAACCCGACGAACTCCTCGGGCTTCACCCACCGGACGACGGGGTGGTGCCGCGGCGACGGCCGCAGGTACTGGGTGATGGTCAGCAGGTCGCAGCCGGCGTCGTGCAGCGCCTGCATCGTCTCGACGACCTCGTGCGGCTCCTCGCCCATGCCGAGGATGAGGTTGGACTTGGTCACCAGGCCGGCCTCGCGGGCGGCGGTGATGACGGCCAGGGAGCGCTCGAACCGGAAGCCGGGACGGATCCGCTTGAAGATCCGCGGCACGGTCTCGACGTTGTGCGCGAGCACCTCGGGCCGGCTGGAGAAGACCTCGGCCAGCTGTGCCGCGTCGGCGTTGAAGTCGGGGATGAGCAGCTCGACCCCGCAGCCGGGGACGGCGGCGTGGATCCGGCGCACGGTCTCGGCGTAGAGCCAGGCGCCGCCGTCGGGGAGGTCGTCGCGGGCGACCCCGGTCACGGTGGCGTAGCGCAGCTGCATGGCGGCGACGCTCTCGGCGACCCGGCGGGGCTCGTCGGCGTCGAACTCCGCGGGCTTGCCGGTGTCGATCTGGCAGAAGTCGCAGCGCCGGGTGCACTGGTCACCGCCGATGAGGAACGTGGCCTCCCGGTCCTCCCAGCACTCGTAGATGTTGGGGCACCCGGCCTCCTCGCACACCGTGTGCAGGCCCTCGCGGCGCACCAGCGACTTCAGCTCGGTGTACTCGGGGCCGGTCCGCAGCCGGGTCTTGATCCACTCGGGCTTGCGCTCGATCGGCACCTGGCTGTTGCGGACCTCGAGGCGCAGCAGCTTGCGGCCGGCAGGCTCGATGGCGGATCCGGAGGACGTGGGGGCCACCGTCTCGCTCATGACCTGCACGGTACGCCCGCACGACGACACCGCCCCCGCTGCCGGGAGCAGCGGGGGCGGGGTGCGAGGTCTCGGTCGACGGTCCGACCGTTCCGATCAGGCCGTGCCGATCACGCCATGCCGGAGCCGGACGGCCCGGCCGTGGGCCCGGGCTCGTCGTTGCCGCCACTGCTGAACGGCTCGGGGTTGTTCTTCGGGTCGACGGGGTCGGTCGGCCCGTCCGAGTCGACCATCTGGGCGTCGCGGATGCCCATGTCGGACTCGGCAGGGGCGGAGTCGCCGGACTCCCACGTGGCGCTGGAGACGGTCTTGCCGGAGTCGTCGGAGCTGGGAGAGCTGGGCACGGGGTCCTCTCGGTAGCTGGGGACCGGCCCGTCACCGGTGGGGGCGGGGGTCCAGGTATCGGGCTCGCTGCGGCGCCGGAGCACCGCGAACGCCACGGCACCGACCGCGGCGAACACCGCCAGCCACGGCCACCGCCGCGGCTGCCGCTCCAGGCCCGTACCCCGCTTGACCCTCGCCGACGCCTTCCCCGTCGCCTTGACGGCCTTCGCCTTCTGCTTGCGGCTCTTCTTCTTCGCCTTCGCGCCCGTCCTGCCGGCCGCCCCGACGAACTCCTCGCGGCGGGCCTCGAGCTCGTGCAGTCCCTTCTCGACGCCCGCGGCCAGCTGGCCGCGGGCGTTCTCCAGCGCCGGGACGACCGCCTCGCGGGCGGCGACCACGCGGGGCACCACCTCGGAGGCCAGCGTCTTCTGCGCCGCCTTCTGCGCCGCCTTCTGCGCCGCCTCGACCCGCGGGGCGAGGTCGGCGGCGGCCTTGCCGGCCGCGGCAGTGGTGGCTGCCACCGCGCCGGTCAGGGCCGGGACGGCGGCCTCGCGGGCCGCGTGCACCCGCGGACCGATCGCCTCGACGGCGGCGGCCAGCCGCTCGTCGACGGCGTCGCGCGCGGCCTCCAGGCGCGGGCCCGCCGCGTCGAGGGCGGCCTCGACGCGGGGACCGATGGCCTTCTGAGCGGTCTCCACCCGCGGGCCGAGGGCCTCGCGGGC
Source organism: Trujillonella humicola (assembly GCF_046233715.1). Taxonomy (NCBI): domain Bacteria; kingdom Bacillati; phylum Actinomycetota; class Actinomycetes; order Geodermatophilales; family Geodermatophilaceae; genus Trujillonella; species Trujillonella humicola. The sequence goes on from NZ_JBJNRJ010000028.1 coordinate 19,144, forward strand.
CGATGCGACGGCCGGAGCGGCGACGGCGACGGCGGCGGCCACCTTGGGCGCGACGGCGAGCTGCGCCGCACCGAGGGCCGGCCCGGCGGCGTCGCGGGCCGCCGCGATCCGGGGGGCCAGCTCGTCCGCGGCCGCGCGACCGGCCTCGGTCATCGCCGTCCCGATGTGGCTGAAGCCCTCCTGGAGCTCGGCTGCGATGACCTGGCCTCGGGTCTTCTTGCGGAACACGGGATGTACCTCCACGTTGATCGTCTCGCCGGCCATCCTGCCCGGTCCGTCCGCCGAGCACACCCCGGAGCGGCATCCGGCCCGGCGGTGCAGCCGCCGGGCCGCTAGCGTCGTCGGACGTGCAGCTCCGGATCTTCACCGAGCCCCAGCAGGGCGCGACGTACGACGACCTCCTCGCCGTCGCCCGGCGCGCCGAGGAGACCGGCTTCGACGCCTTCTTCCGCTCCGACCACTACCTGGCGATGTCCGGCGACGGTCTGCCCGGCCCCACCGACGCGTGGGTCACGCTGGCCGGCCTCGCCCGCGACACCACCCGGATCCGCCTCGGCACGCTCATGTCGGCGGCGACGTTCCGGCTCCCCGGGCCGCTGGCCGTCTCGGTGGCCCAGGTCGACCAGATGACCGGTGGCCGGGTCGAGTTCGGGATCGGGGCCGGCTGGTTCGAGGCCGAGCACGACGCCTACGGGATCCCCTTCCCCGGCACCGCCGAGCGCTTCGACCGGTACGAGGAGCAGCTCGCCGTCGTCACGGGGCTGTGGTCGACGCCGCCGGGGGAGACCTTCGACTTCGCCGGGCAGCACTACCGGCTGACCGGCTCTCCCGCGCTGCCCAAGCCGGTGCAGCCCGGCGGCATCCCGGTGCTCATCGGCGGCAAGGGCGCCAGGCGGACCCCGCGGCTCGCGGCTCGGTACGCGCACGAGTTCAACGTGCCGTTCATGCCGGCCGAGGAGAACGCCCGGCTGTTCGCCGGGGTCCGCGCCGCCTGCGAGGAGGCCGGGCGCGACCCGTCCTCCCTGGCCCTCAGCTCGGCGCTGGTGCTGTGCGTGGGCCGGGACGAGGCGGAGGTCGCCCGCCGGGCCGAGGCTATCGGCTGGCGCGTCGACGACGTGCGGGCGCACGGCGTCGCCGGCACCCCGTCCGAGGCCGTCGACGTACTGGGCCGCTACGCCGAGGCCGGCGCCGGCCGCGTGTACCTGCAGGTGCTCGACCTCGCCGACCTCGACCACCTGGACCTCGTCGCGGCCGAGGTGGCGCCGCAGCTGGCCTGAGCGACCGCGCGCCGTCCGCCCCTGCGGGGAACTCCCGCGGGGTGGCCCCTGCCCGGCGGTAGACTCGGCCCGTGACCGGGCGGTCCCTCCTTCCCCGGCCGCGCTGACCTCGACCTGCGAGGACGGCGCGGCGACCCCTCCTGTGCGAGGGGTCTTTCCATGTCTCCATCTCCGGAGCCCGCCCCGTCGCGCGCCATCCCACGACATCCGGAGCACCGACGATGAGCCAGACGGCCAGCAGCCAGACCGGCGCTGCCAGCACCGAGCCGACCGGCGACGGCGTCCCGCCGCACCGGTACACCCCGGCACTGGCGCAGCGGATCGAGCTCGCCTGGCAGGACCGGTGGGAGGCCGAGGGCACCTTCCACACGCCCAACCCGACCGGGCGGCTGTCCGAGGGCTTCCAGCGGGTCGCCGACCGGCCGAAGTACTTCGCGATGGACATGTTCCCGTACCCCTCGGGGGCCGGGCTGCACGTGGGCCACCCGCTGGGTTACCTGGGCACCGACGTCACCAGCCGGTTCCGCCGCATGGACGGCGCCAACGTGCTGCACCCGATGGGCTACGACGCCTTCGGCCTGCCCGCCGAGCAGTACGCCGTCCAGACCGGGCAGCACCCGCGGATCACCACCGAGCAGAACATCGCCGCGATCCGGGCGCAGCTGCGTCGGCTGGGCGTGGACCACGACGACCGCCGCAGCTTCGCCACGATCGACCCGGGCTACTACAAGTGGACCCAGTGGATCTTCCTGCAGATCTTCGGGTCCTGGTTCGACGCCGACGCCGGCAGGGCGCGACCGGTCGAGGAGCTGGTCGCCGAGCTGGACGCCGGCACCCGCGAGCCGGCGCCTGGCACCAACCCGACCGGCCGGCCCTGGGCCGAGCTGGCCGATGCCGACAAGCGCCGGGTGGTCGACGCGCACCGCCTGGCCTACCTGCACGAGGCCCCGGTGAACTGGTGCCCCGGCCTGGGCACCGTGCTGTCGAACGAGGAGGTGACGCCCGACGGGCGCTCCGAGCGGGGCAACTTCCCGGTGTTCCGGCGTCCGCTGACCCAGTGGATGATGCGGATCACCGCCTACGCCGAGCGGCTGCTGGCCGACCTGGACCGGCTGGACTGGTCGGACTCGCTCAAGCAGATGCAGCGCAACTGGATCGGCCGCTCCACCGGCGCCCGGATCGGCTTCTCGATCGGGAGCGAGACGATCGAGGTCTTCACCACCCGCCCCGACACGCTCTTCGGCGCCACCTACGTGGTGCTGGCACCCGAGCACCCGCTGGTCGAGGCGCTGACCGCCGACACGTGGCCCGACGGCACCGACCCGCGCTGGACCGGCGGTGCGGCGACCCCGCGGGACGCCGTCCGCGACTACCAGCGGCAGGCCTCCCGGCGCTCGGAGCTCGACCGGCAGAACGAGGCCCGCGAGAAGACCGGCGTCTGGCTGGGCGTCACCGCCGTCAACCCGGTCAACGGCCGCGAGCTGCCGGTCTTCATCGCCGACTACGTGCTGACCGGCTACGGCACCGGCGCGATCATGGCCGTGCCCGCCGAGGACACCCGGGACTGGGACTTCGCCCAGGCCTTCGGCCTGCCGCACGTGCGCACGGTGCAGCCGCCGGCCGGCTGGGACGGCGGGGCGTGGACCGGCGCCGGCGAGATGATCAACTCGTCCACCGACGAGGTGAGCCTGGACGGGCTGAACAAGGCGACCGCCATCGAGCGGATCACGGAGTGGCTGGTCGCCAAGGGCCACGGCGAGGCGACGACCACCTACAAGCTGCGGGACTGGCTGTTCAGCCGGCAGCGCTACTGGGGCGAGCCGTTCCCCGTCGTATACGACGAGGACGGCGCCCCGCGGGCGGTGCCGACCGAGCTGCTGCCGGTGCTGCTGCCGGAGGTCGACGACTACTCGCCGAAGACGTTCGCCGACGACGACGCCGACTCCGCGCCGGAGCCGCCGCTGTCGCGCGCCACCGAGTGGACGACGGTCACCCTCGACCTGGGCGACGGACCCAAGCCCTACCGCCGCGAGACCAACACGATGCCCAACTGGGCCGGCTCCTGCTGGTACTACCTGCGCTACCTGGACCCGGGCGACGACACGCAGATGGTCGACCCGGAGCTGGAGCGCTACTGGCTGGGCCCCCGCGAGCCCGGCGACGTCGGGGGCGTGGACCTGTACGTCGGCGGCGTGGAGCACGCGGTGCTGCACCTGCTGTACGCCCGCTTCTGGCACAAGGTGCTGTTCGACCTGGGTTACGTGTCCAGCGAGGAGCCGTTCCGCCGGCTGGTCAACCAGGGCTACATCTCCGCCTACGCCTACACCGACGAGCGCGGCTTCTACGTGCCCGCCGCCGACGTCGTGGAGGCCGACGGGGCGTTCCTCTACGAGGGCAAGCCGGTCAACCGCGAGTACGGCAAGATCGGCAAGAGCCTGAAGAACATGGTCACCCCCGACGAGATGATCGGCGCCTACGGCGCGGACACCTTCCGGGTGTACGAGATGTCGACCGGCCCCCTGGAGCAGTCCCGGCCGTGGGAGACGAAGGCCGTCGTCGGGTCGCAGCGGCTGCTGCAGCGGATCTGGCGCGTGGTCGTCGACGAGGAGACGGGCGCGGTGCGCGCGGCCGACGACGTCGAGCCGGCCGAGGACACCCTGCGGGCGCTGCACAAGGCGATCGCCGGTGTCCGCGACGGGATGGACACCCTGCGGTTCAACATCGCCATCGCCCGGATCACCGAGCTGACCAACGCCCTGACCCAGGCCTACGGCGCCGACCGGCCGGTGCCGCGGTCGGTGGCCGAGCCGCTGGTGCTGATGGTCGCGCCGCTGGCCCCGCACCTCGCCGAGGAGCTGTGGTCGCGGCTGGGGCACGGGGAGTCGCTGGCCTGGGCGCCGTTCCCCGAGGCCGACGAGCGGTGGCTGGTCGAGGACACCGTCGAGGTCGCCGTCCAGGTCAACGGCAAGGTGCGCGCCCAGGTGACCGTGCCGGCCGACGCGGACGCCGCCGGGCTGGAGGCCGCCGCGCGCGCCGACGAGCGGGTCGCCGCGCAGCTGGCCGGCAGGACGGTGCGCCGCGTGGTCGCCGTCCCCGGCCGGCTGGTCAACTTCGTCGTCGGCTGAGCGGAGTGGGGGGGGGGGGGGGGGGCCGGGCGCCGGCCCCCCCCGGCCGCCCCCCCCCCCGCCCCCCCCCCCGCCCGCCCCCCCCCCCCGCCCCCGCCCCCCCCCCCCCCCCCCCCCCCCCCCCCCCCCCCCCCCCCCCCACTCCGCTCAGACCGGCAGCGCCGTCACGCGGCGGGCGCGGGGTGCAGCGACAGCACCCGTCGCATCGCCGTCTCCACGGGGTCGATCGCCTCGGCCACGGTCACGTCCCGGCCCAGCTCCGTGGTCAGCGACGTCGCCCCCGCGTCGACGATGCCGCACGGGATCATGTTGGCGAAGGCGGCCATGTCGGGGTCGCAGTTGAGCGCGAAGCCGTGCATGGTCACGCCGCGGGAGACCCGGACGCCGATGGCCGCGACCTTGCGGTCGGGGCCGCGCCGGTCGGCCCGCACCCACACCCCGCTGCGGCCCTCGACCCGCTCGGTGGTCAGGCCGAAGCCGGCGCAGACCTCGATGAGCGCGTCCTCCAGCCGGCGGACGTGCGCCACGACGTCCACGGGGTCGGGCAGCGCGACGATCGGGTAGCCGACCAGCTGTCCCGGGCCGTGCCAGGTGATCTTCCCGCCGCGGTCGACGTCGATGACGGGGGTGCCGTCGAAGGGGCGCTCGTGCGGCTGCGTCCGCTTGCCCGCGGTGTAGACCGGCGGGTGCTCGAGCAGCAGCATCGTGTCGGGACCGGTGCCGGCGACGCGGGCCGCGTGCAGCTCGCGCTGGCGCGCCCAGGCCTCCTCGTAGTCGACGAGCCCGGCACGGACCACCCGCAGATCGCTCACGTCGTCAGCCTAGGCCGCGCTCGCAGGCTCGCGCCGGGCGCGCGAGGGCGAGACCCTCAGCGGAGGCGCCGCGGCCGGACGCGGGTCTCCACCGCGGTGCCGTCCGGGCCCCGCTCGACCCGGTGGGCGCTCTTGCCCGGCCGGTCGGCCACCGCCTCGACCAGCTCGGTCCCGCGGTAGACCAGCCCCACGCCGTCCTCGGTGGCGTGCCCCGGCGGGAGGGTGCCGTCGGCGACCAGACGCCGGTACAGCGGGCCCCGCTGCGGCTCGGAGTCGTGGTGCACGCTGGTTGACGCCGGGATGAGGGCGAGGCCGTCCGTCACCGGCCGCAGCTGCGGTCCGTAGGAGTCGGTGGTGCCGCCGACGTGCCAGCACAGCGACCCTGCCGACACCCCGCCGAGGACGACGCCGGCCGCCCACGCCTCGCGGAACACCTCGTCCAGGCCGTGCACCCGCCACACGGCCAGCAGGTTCGCCACGCTGCCGCCGCCGACCCACACGACGTCCTGGGCCAGCAGGTGTGCCCGCAGGTCGGCCACCGTCGGCATGGGGAAGAGGCTCAGGTGGCTGACCCGGACGGCGCTGCCGGCGAAGGCGCCGTACACCCCGGCGACGCGCGCCGGATCGTCGCCGGCGGCGGTGCCCAGGTAGCACAGCCGCGGCTGTGCGGGGGAGCCGGCGAGCTCCACGGCCAGGTCGAACACCGGCCCCGGCGCCCAGTCGTACGGGCCGCGGCCGCGGGAGTCGAAGCCGATGCTCGTGGCGAGGACCGTCGGGGCGGAGGCGGCCATCAGGCTCTGCCCCGCGGGCGCAGCGCGCGCAGGACGGCGCGGGCGGCCCGCGCCCCGCTGGCCATCGCGCCCTGGATGGACGGGGTGTCGCGGTGGTCGCCGCACACGTACAGGCCCTCGCCGAGCTCCACCGGCCGGCGCAGCCGCAGGGGCGGGAGGGCGGCGGGCTGCGCTCCCGGGACGGTCACCGACGTCAGGTGGGCCAGCTCCGCCGTCGCGACGCCGTGCAGTCGCGCGATCTCCTCGCGCACCTGCGCCTCCGTCGTCGGCTGGAGGGTGGAGCTGGCCACCAGCGCGCGGCCGTCGGGGGAGTAGGCCGGCTGCGCGTCGGTGAGGACGACGCTGTTGACCAGCCGCCCGCCCGGGGGCCCCAGGACGACGAGGGGGTCGCGCCAGGGGGAGGAGGGGAGCACGTGCAGGTGCGTGGTGACCTGCCGGGGAGCCGACGCGCCGAGACCGGGCAGCAGGGCCGCGGCGGTGTCCGGATCGGTGGCGACCACCACGGCGTCCGCCCGGACCGTGCCCTCGGCGGTGACCACCTCACCGCCGGTCACGCGGCTCACCCTCAGGTGGAGGTGGAGCCTTTCCGGTGCCAGGCGCGCCGCCAGCTGCTCGCCGACCGACTGCATGCCGCCTGCCGGCAGACCGATGCGGCCGCGGGCGAAGCTGCGCCAGACGAGGTCGAGGTAGCGGCTCGACGTCGCCAGATCGGACTCGAGCAGCACACCGGCGAGGAACGGCCGGAAGAACCGCTCGAGCGCCGGCTCGCCGACCCCGGCCGCACGCAGCCGCGCCTCCGCGGTGGTCTCGGGCCGCCGCAGCAGCCGGGCGACCGGGGTGTACCCGGCACGGGCGGAGTACGCCGCGATGGCGCCCTTGGCCGGCAGCGAGCCGATCGGCGCCCGCACCGTGGCCGCCGCAGTGGTCGGGTGCCGTCGTGGGTCGACGACCCGGTGCGCGCGGCCGTCGACCCTCAGCACCGCTCCCGGCCAGAACCAGCCCATCCCCAGCTCGGGCACGTCGAGGTCGGCGGCCACCCGCGGGTAGCCGGTGTTGAGCACCTGGAACCCGCGGTCGACGACGAAGCTGTCGACCCGCTCGGAGGCCAGCCGCCCTCCGGCGTGCCCGCCGGACTCGGCCACGTGCACGTCACACCCGGCCTCGGCGAGGCGGACGGCGGCGGACAGGCCCGCGAGGCCGGCGCCGACCACGACGACCTCGGCACGTGCGGGGAGCGGCATGCCCCGAACCTAGGCCGCGCCGGCGACGGCCACCCGCCGGACGCTGGTTGCAGCCACTGCACCCACCGGCGCCTGTGGACGGCGGCAGCGCGAGCCGGCCCTCCACGCCTACCGTGCCGCCCGTGCTGGAACAGAACGACGGCCTCGCCGCCGAACCGCCGGTGGTGCCGGGCTACCGCCTCGAGACGCTGCTCGGCCGCGGCGGCTCGGGCGAGGTGTGGCGCGCCGTGCCCCGTGGCGGTGGGGAGGCGGTGGCGGTCAAGGTGCTCGTCGCCGGTGACCCGGAGCGGCAGGCGCGGGAGGCGGCGCTGCTCGGCGAGCTGGACCACCCGCACCTGGTCCGCCTGGTCGAGGTGGTGCACCAGCCGCGCCGCGGCGGCCGGGCGCGGGTCGCCCTGGTGCTCGACCTGCTGGAGGGCGGGAGTCTCGCTGCGCTCCTGGCCCGGAGGGGGCGGCTGCGCCCCGGCGAGGTGGTGACCACGATCGCGCCGGTCGCCGCCGCGCTCGCCTCGGCACACGCCGCGGGGGTCGTCCACGGGGACCTCTCGCCGGGCAATGTCGTCTTCACCGCCGAGGGCCGCCCGGTGCTCACCGATCTCGGGGTGGCGCGGGTGCTGGGGGAGACGGCCGCGGGGGAGGTGACGCCGGCCTACGTGGACCCGACCGTGGCGCGCGGCGGGGCCCCCGGCCCGGCGTCGGACGTGTTCGGCGTCGCCGCGGCCGCCTTCCACGCCCTCACGGGGGTCGCGCCGTGGAACGCGGCGACCCCGGCCGACACCCTCGCCGTCGCCGCGGCCGGTGAGCTGCCGGACCTGGACCTGCTGGCACCGGAGGCGCCGCCCGCGCTGCGCGACGTCATCACCCGTGGCCTGGCGCCCGATCCCGCGGACCGGCCCACGGCGGCCGAGCTCGCTCTCGACCTGCGGCACGCCTGCCGACCCGAGCCGGTGCGGCTGCCCACGGCGGGCGTGCCCGACGCCGAGCTGGGGGCCACCGGGAGGGGCCCGCGCACCGAGCTCACCCACCAGGTGGCCCGGCGGCCACGGCAGGCGAGCGAGGGCGCGCGCCGCCGACGGCGACCGCTCGGGGTCCTGCACGGCCGGTGGTCGCGGGTGGCCGGTGGGCTGCTCGCCGTCGCGACCCTGCTCGCAGCGGCCGGCGCCGTCGGCGGGGTGTGGGCGGGCACGGCCCCCCGGCCGGCGCCCGCCGCGTCAGCAGGCACCGGCGCTGCGTCGACCACCGCACCGCCCCCCGTGACGGCGCAGGCGCCCCCGCCGGTGAGCACGACCGCCGGCCCTCCGGGGCAGCCGGAGGGAGGCGTGGCGCAGGACCCCGGACCCGACTGGGTCGCCGTCCTCACCGAGCTCTACGCCCGCCGCGCCGACGCCTTCACGCGGGCCGATGCCGCCGCGCTGGACGCCGTCTACACCCCCGGCAGCCCGCTGCGCGCGGCCGACGAGCAGGCGGTGGCGAGGCTGGCCGCCGCAGGTCACCGGCTGACCGGCTACGCGCCGCGCGTCGAGGGGCCGGCGCAGGTGACCGGAAGCGGGGACCTGGTGCGGGTGGAGGTGCGCGACGGGTGGGCCGGGTACGCGGTCGTCGCGGCCGGCGACCCCGACGGGCGCCCGCTGCTGCAGGCACCGGGACGGTCGCCGGCGCCGGTGGTGCTCGAGCTGGTCCGCACATCCGAGGGGTGGCGGATCGACAGCGCCGGCCGGACGGGGTGAGCCGTCACTCCTTGCCGAGCGCCGACCGCAGCGCGGAGGTGACGTCGGGATGGGTCCAGGCGAACCCGGCGGCCTCCAGGGCGGCGGGGACGGCGCGCTGGCCGGCCAGGACCCCGACCGGGGCGAACTCGCCGAGCGCCGCGGTCAGCGCGAACGCGGGCACCGGCAGCTTCGCCGGCCGGTGCAGCACCCGGGCGAGGGCGCGGGTGAACTCCGCGTTGGTCACGGGCGCCGGCCCGGTGAGGTTCACCGGGCCCGTCAGCGGCGCGGTGAGCAGGAACCGGATGGCGTCCACCTCGTCGCGCAGGCTGACCCACGGCCAGTACTGCTCGCCCGACCCGATGCGGCCGCCGAGGCCGAGCCTGAACAGCGGAGCCAGCCGGCCGAGCAGCCCGCCGCGACCGAGCACGAGGCCCGTGCGCAGCCGGACGACCCGGACGCCGGCCTGCTCGGCCGGTGCCGTGGCGGTCTCCCACTGCTCGCAGACGTGCGCCAGGAAGTCCTGCCCGGCCGGGGCGTTCTCCCGGACGACGCGGTCGCCGGTGTCGCCGTACCAGCCGACCGCCGAGGCGCTCAGCAGCACCCGTTGCCGGCCGGGGTCGGCGACTGCGGCCTCGGCCAGGGCGGTGCTCACCGTCGTCGTCGCGTCGACGCGGCTGCGCAGGATCTCCTGCTTGCGCTTGTGGGTCCAGCGCCGGTCGCCGACGCCGACACCGGCGAGGTTGACCACCGCGTCGACGTCGGCGAGGAGGGCCGGGTCGATGCGCCGGTGCTGCGGGTCCCACCGGTGCTCGTCGGCGGTCCGCGGGGTGCGGCGGACCAGGCGCAGGACGTCGTGCCCGTCCTCGGTCAACGCCGGCACCAGCGCCGAGCCGATCAGGCCGGACGAGCCGGTCACCGCGATCCTCAAGCGAGCCACCTTCCGGGGGAGCGGACAGGGCAGAGGGGCCCCGGCGGATGCCGGGGCCCCTCCTAGCGGGTCACTGCAGGCCGAGCTCGCCCTCGAACTGGCCGGCCTCCAGGCGCTCGCGCACCGCGGTGAGGAAGCGGGCGGCGTCGGCGCCGTCGACGATGCGGTGGTCGTAGGTCAGCGCCAGGTAGACCATCGACCGCACCGCGATGACCTCGCCGAGGTCGGGATCGGTGACCACGACCGGGCGCTTCACCACTGAGCCGGTGCCCAGGATCGCGACCTGCGGCTGGTTGATGATCGGGGTGTCGAACAGGGCCCCGCGGCTGCCGGTGTTGGTCAGCGTGAAGGTGCCGCCGCCGAGCTCGTCGGGGCTGACCTTGTTGTTGCGGGTCCGGTCGGCGAGGTCGGCGATCTTGCGGGCCAGCCCGCCGATGCTGAGGTCGCCCGCGCCGTGGATGACCGGCACCAGCAGGCCGCGGTCGGTGTCGACCGCGACACCCAGGTTCTCCGCGTCGTGGTAGGTGACCGTGCCGGCCTCCATGTCCACCGACGAGTTGACCGACGGGAAGGCCTTCAGCGCCTCGACGGCCGCCTTCGCGAAGAACGGGAGGAACGACAGCTTCACGCCCTCGCGGGCCTCGAAGTCGCGCTTGGCCCGGTCGCGCAGCTTCGCGATCCGGGTGACGTCGGCCTCGACCACGGTGGTGAGCTGCGCGCTGATGGCCAGGGACTCGACCATCCGCTGCGCGATGACCTTGCGCAGCCGCGGCATCTTCTCCGTCCGGCCGCGCAGCGAGGTGTCGGGCTGGGCGGCCGGCGACGGGGTGGCCGTGCGGGCGGCGGGTGCCTGGGGTGCCGACGGGGACGACGGCGTGGCCTCGGGCGCCGCCTGCTCGGCGGCTGCGACCACGTCCTGCTTGCGGATCCGGCCGCCGACGCCGGTGCCCTTCACGGTGGAGAGGTCGACGCCGTGGTCGGCGGCGAGCCGCCGGACGAGCGGCGTCACGTACTGCCCGCCGCCGTCGCCCGAGGACGGCTCGGCCTGACCACCCGACGCCGCGGGCGCCTGCGGGGCGACGGCCTGGGCCGGAGCCGGAGCGTCCGTCGGCGACTTCGCCGGGAGCGACCCGCTGGAGCCGTAGTCCGCGCCGGGGGCCTCGGTGGCCGGCTTGGCGGTCGGGGTCTCCTCCTGCGGCTCCGGCTCGGCCTGCTGCGGTGCCGCCTGCTGGGGAGCGCTCTCCTGAGGAGCGCTCTCCTGAGGAGCGCCCCCGCCGGCCGACGCGCTGCCGATGACGGCGAGCTCGGCACCGACCTCCACGGTCTCGTCCTCGCCGACCGAGATGGACAGCAGGGTGCCGGAGACCGGCGCGGGGATCTCGGTGTCGACCTTGTCGGTGGAGACCTCGAGCAGCGGCTCGTCGGCGGTGACCTCGTCGCCGACCGCCTTGAGCCACCGGGTGACGGTGCCCTCCGTGACGCTCTCGCCCAGCGCCGGCATGGTCACCGGCGTCCCCTGACCGCCGCCCTGACCGCCGCCCTGGTCGCCGCCCGAGCCGCCGTTCCCGGACGGCGCCGGGGCCGCCGGTTCCTCGGCCGCGGGCCGGCCGGCCTCGGTGGCCGGCCCGGCGTCCTGCACCTGCTGGTCGGGGGTCTGCGGGGTGTCGTCGGCGTCCTCGGCCGACGCGGGCGGCGCGCCGTCGCCGGCGCCGTCGCCGTCCCCGCCGATGACCGCGAGCTCCGCGCCGACGTCGACCGTCTCGTCCTCGGACACGAGGATCTTGGTCAGCACCCCGGCCGCGGGCGAGGGGATCTCGGTGTCGACCTTGTCGGTCGACACCTCGAGGAGGGGCTCGTCGACCTCGACCTGCTCACCCTCCTGCTTGAGCCATCGAGTGACCGTGCCCTCGGTGACGCTCTCGCCCAGGGCGGGCATGGTGACGGACGTCGGCATCGGTGCGGGGCTCCTTCTGTGGGGACGATGCGGTGGCGCGGAGAGGGGAGGGGAGCGGGGTCAGCCGTGCACGTGCAGCGGCTTGCCGGCCAGCGCCAGGTGCGCCTCGCCGAGGGCCTCGCTCTGGGTCGGGTGCGGGTGGATGAGGCTGGCGACGTCGTCGGCCTCGGCCTCCCAGTTGTAGATCAGCTGGCCCTCGGCGATGAGCTCGCCGACCCGGCTGCCCACCATGTGGATACCGACGACCGGGCCGTCGGTGGCCTGGATGAGCTTCACCGCGCCCTGCGTCTTGAGGATCTGGCTGCGGCCGTTTCCGCCGAGGTCGTAGACGAGCGTCTTCACCTCGCCGTAGCGCTCCTTGGCCTGGGCCTCGGTGAGCCCGACGGAGGCGACCTCGGGGTCGGAGTAGGTGATCCGCGGGACCCCGGCGTAGTCGATCGGCGCAGGGTCCAGCCCGGCCACCCGCTCGGCGACGAGGATTCCCTCGGCGAAGCCGACGTGGGCCAGCTGCAGGGTGGGGATCAGGTCGCCGACCGCGGAGATCGTCGGCACGTTGGTGCGGCAGTACTCGTCGACGAGGACGTACCCGCGCTCCATGGCGACGCCGGCCTCCTCGTAGCCCAGGCCCTCGCTGACCGGCCCGCGGCCGACCGCGACGAGCAGGAGCTCGGCCTCGATCTCCTTGCCGTTCTCCAGCGAGACCTTGACGCCGTTGTCGGTCTGCTGGACGCCGGAGAACCGGCTGCCGAGCTCGAACCCGATCTTGCGGCGGCGGAACGCCCGCTCCAGCAGCTTGGAGGACGACTCGTCCTCCAGCGGCACGAGGTGCGGCAGCGCCTCGACGATCGTCACGTCGACGCCGAAGGACTTCCAGGCGCTGGCGAACTCGCAGCCGATGACGCCACCGCCGAGGATGATCGCCGAGGTGGGCACCCGGTCGAGCTTCAGGGCGTGGTCGCTGGTGATCACGCGGCTGCCGTCGACCTCGAGACCGGGCAGCGACCGGGCGTAGGAGCCCGTGGCCAGCAGCACGTGGCGGCCCTCGTAGGTCTGCCCGTCCACCGCGACCGACGTCGGGGAGGCCAGCCGGCCCTCTCCCTCGACGTAGGTGATCCCGCGGCTCTTGATCAGGCCCTGCAGGCCCTTGTAGAGGCGGGAGATGACGCCGTCCTTGTAGGCGTTGACGCCGTCCATGTCGATGCCGGCCAGGGAGGTCTTGACGCCGAACTGCTCGCCCTCGCGGGCCAGGTCGGCGACCTCCCCGGCGTGCAGCAGCGCCTTGGTCGGGATGCAGCCGTTGTGCAGGCAGGTGCCGCCGACCTTGGCCTTCTCGACCAGCACGACCGACAGGCCCAGCTCCGCGGCGCGCAGCGCGGCGGCGTAGCCACCCGAGCCACCGCCGAGGATGACCAGGTCGGCGGGGGAGGTGGGTGCGCTCACGAGTGACTCCTCGAGTTGCTGCGGTCCCCGCGTCGCTCGGGCGGGGAAGGGCAGGGCCCATCCTGCCACCCCGGGAACGGCCGGGCCGGAGGTCGTCGTTGATGTCCTCGGGCGGGGTGCGACGAACCCGCCGACGGCGAACGGAAGGCGACGCGATGGGGCTGTTCGGTCGACTGCGCGGGCGGGGCCGCGGGAGATCCGGCGGCGGTGACCGCCGCGGCACCCTCGACCGGGCGTCGGGGCGCGCGGACCTGACCCACCTCGAGCAGTTCGTCGCCAGCCGGCGGGGCGTCGAGGGGTACGTCGAGCCGCGGACCGCGGTCACGGAGACGACGATCCTGCTCGTCGCCACCGACGGCGAGTGGACCCGCCGGCGGATCGACGGGCCCGACGTCGCCCGCAAGCTGTCCCGCGACCTGGGCATCCCGGTCTACGACGCCCAGGTCACCGGCTACCCCCAGCGCATGCGCGACTGGAGCGCCCGGCAGAAGCAGAACCGGCTCTGAGGCATAGGAAGCTCTACCCACGTCCTGCGGCTCAGGACGCGGGTGGAGCTTCCTATGCCTCGGCGATCGCGTCCTCGATGGTCGCCAGGAGGGTGCGGACCGGCACGCCGGTGCCGCCCTTGGGCGTGTAGCCCCACGGGCCGCCGGTGTTGTAGCTCGGCCCGGCGATGTCGATGTGCGCCCAGGGCAGGCCCTTCGGCACGAACTCGCCGAGGAAGTGCGCCGCGACGAGCATCCCGCCCATCCGGTCGGCATTGGCGTTCACCATGTCGGCGACCGTCGAGTCGATGCCCTTGCGCAGCTCGGGCGGCATCGGCATGGCCCACATCGGCTCGCCGCTGCGCCGGCTGGCGGCGACCACGGCGTCGCGCAGGTCGTCGCTGCCCATGACACCGGCCGTCCGGCTGCCCAGCGCGACCAGCTGCGCACCGGTGAGCGTCGAGGTCTCGACCAGCAGGTCGGGGGAGTCCTCGGCCGCGCGCACGATGGCGTCGGCGAGGATGAGCCGCCCCTCGGCGTCGGTGTTGGTGATCTCCACCTTCCGGCCGTTGCGGAAGGTGAGGACGTCGCCCGGGCGGTAGGCGGTGCCGCTGGGCAGGTTCTCGGCCATCGGCACCGTCGCCGTCACCTCGACCGGCAGGCCCAGCTCGGCGACCAGGCAGACGGTGGCGATCACGGCGGCCGCGCCGGCCATGTCGCTGGTCATGTGGTGCATGTTCGCGGCCGGCTTGATCGACAGGCCGCCGCTGTCGAAGGTGATGCCCTTGCCGACGAGCGCGATCTTCTTCCGCGCCTTCCTGCCCTTGTAGGTCAGGCGCAGCAGCCGCGGACCGCGGGTGGAGCCGCCGCCCACGGCGAGGATGCCGCCGTACCCGCCGGAGGCCAGCGCGGCCTCGTCGAGCACCTCGACGGACAGGCCGGCCTTCTTCCCGGCGGCCGCGCCGCGGGCGGCCAGCTCGGCGGGGTGCAGGTCGTTGGGCGGGGTGTTGACCAGGTCCCGGGTCAGGGCGACGGCGGCGGCCACCGCGCGGACGCGGGCCAGCGGGGAACGGGCCTCGGCGGCGTCGGGGACGACGACGGTGTACTCGTTCGGCGGCACCGGACGGTCGGCGGGCAGGTCCGAGCGGTAGGCGGTGAACTCGTAGGCGCCCAGCAGCGCCCCCTCGCCCACGGCGTGCAGGCGCTCGGCGTCGGGCGCACCGCCCACGGCGGCCAGCAGGCTGACGACCCTGCCGCGGCCGGAGAGCGCCCGGCTGGCCGCGCCCGCGGCGCGGCGCACGGTCTCGGCGCCGTAGCGGCCGTCGGAGCCGGGGGCACCCAGGCCCACGGCGGCGACCACCGGGAACGGGGCCTGGCCGAGGGTGGCCACCCGGGTGACCTCGTCCTCGCCGCCGCGGGCGCCCAGGTCGGCCAGCGCCGGCAGGAGCCGGCCGCCGAGCAGCCGGTCCACCGCCTCGGCGCCGGGCGTGGCGAGCAGGCCGGACGGGCCGCGGCCGACGCCGACGACGACGGCGTCTGCGGGGACCTTCTCGACGGGGCGGTCGGTGGCGGTGATCTGCGGCGGCACGCGCAGCAGCTTAGTGACAGGACCGCGCTGCCCCGCGGGGCCGGCAGCTCGCCCCGGGACCCCGCGCCGGGGCCGCGTTAGCGTGCACGGCATGGAGCCGCGGACCTCGCCCCTGCACGACCGGCACGTGGCAGCCGGCGCGAAGCTGGCCGACTTCGGGGGCTGGTCGATGCCGATCGAGTACGCCGGCGGCGGCGTCCTCGCCGAG
The DNA here is from genome assembly GCF_046233715.1 of Trujillonella humicola. Taxonomy (NCBI): domain Bacteria; kingdom Bacillati; phylum Actinomycetota; class Actinomycetes; order Geodermatophilales; family Geodermatophilaceae; genus Trujillonella; species Trujillonella humicola. Next base: position 34,702 of record NZ_JBJNRJ010000028.1, read on the forward strand.
CACGCGGCGGTCCGGGAGGGCGTCGGCCTGTTCGACGTCTCCCACCTGGGCACGGCCACGGTGCGCGGGCCGGGGGCCGCGGGGTTCGTCGACGGCTGCCTGACCAACGACCTCGGCCGGATCGGGCCCGGGCAGGCGCAGTACACGCTGTGCTGCGTCCCCGACGGCGAGCCGCAGGCCGGCGGGGTGGTCGACGACCTGATCGTCTACCTGCACGGCGACGACGACGTCCTGCTCGTCCCCAACGCCGCCAACGCCGCCGAGGTCGTCGCCCGGTTGTCCGCCGCCGCCCCGCCCGGGATCACCGTCACCGACCGGCACGCAGAGGTGGCCGTCCTCGCGGTGCAGGGGCCCCGCTCGCCGCAGGTCCTGTCGCTGCTCGGCCTGCCCGGCGAGCTGGACTACATGTCCTTCGTCACCGGCGTGGGCGGTGGGGACGCCGAGGTGACGGTGTGCCGGACCGGCTACACCGGCGAGCACGGCTACGAGCTGCTCGTCGCCACCGAACGGGCCGGGGAGCTGTGGGACGCCCTGGTGGAGGCCGGCGCGGACGAGGGCCTGCGGCTGTGCGGGCTCGGCGCCCGCGACACGCTGCGCACGGAGATGGGGTACCCGCTGCACGGCCACGAGCTCTCCCGCGACATCACCCCGAACCAGGCGCGCAGCGGCTGGGCGGTGGGCTGGCGCAAGCCGGCGTTCTGGGGACGCGAGGCGCTCCTGGCCGAGCGCGCGGCCGGGCCCGCCCGGCTGCTGTGGGGGCTCCGGGCGACCGGTCGGGGCATCCCGCGGCCGGGGATGCCCGTGCTGGACACCTCCGGTGCGCGGATCGGAGAGGTCACCAGCGGGACGTTCTCCCCGTCGCTGCGGACGGGGGTCGCCCTCGCCCTGCTCGACACCGCCGCGGGCGTCGAGCAGGGCGCTGAGGTGGCCGTCGACGTCCGCGGCCGCCCGCAACCGGTCACCGTCGTCCGCCCGCCCTTCGTGGAGTCCCACGTCCGCTGAGCGACCGGCGCCGGCGGCGGAGGCCCGCGGCTACCTCCGTCCCGCCGGCTCCGGCGGGTCGGGGAGCGTGTCGGCCACGACGGCGTCCCGCTCGCCCATGGGTTGCGGCTCGCCCTCGGTCGAGTCCGTCGCCGTCTGGTGCTCGGCCTCGGAGTTGATCTCGGCGCCGAGCAGCACGAGGTAGCAGGTGAGGTACAGCCACAGCATGAGGACGATCACGCCGGCGATGGCGCCGTAGGTCTCGTTGTAGGAACCGAAGTTGTCCACGTAGAAGCTGAACCCCAGGCTGACCCCCGCCCACACGACGGTGACCACGACCGACCCCAGGCTCACCCAGGACAGCCGGGGCGTGTCGCGGTCCGGGGCGACCCGGTAGAGCACCGCCAGGGATCCCGCCGCCACCAGCAGCAGCAGCGCCCAGCGGGCGACCTGGACCAGCACCGTGCCCACGCCCCCGAGCGGCAGTGCGTTGATGACGACGGGCATCACGGCGATCAGGCCGAAGGTCAGCAGGACGAAGACGACCGCGCCGAAGGTCAGCCCGAGGGAGAGCCCGCGCAGCTTGACGAAGTTCCGGGTCTCCACCTCGTCGTAGGCGATGTTGACCGCCTTGACCAGGTTGCTGACCCCGCCCGAAGCGGTCCACAGCGCGGCGCCGATCGAGATCACCAGGCTCAGGGTCAGCGCGCCGCCGGCGTTGGTGGTGATCGCGGTGAGCTGCTCGCCGATGATCTCGGCCGCGCTCTCGGGGAGCTGGGCGGACAGGTCCTCGACCTGCCGGGCCACGGTCTCGGGGGAGGCGACGAGCCCGTAGAGCGAGATCGTCGCGATGAGCGCCGGGAAGATCGAGAGAAAAGCGAAGAAGGCCACGCCGCCGGCGATGATCGGCATGTTGTCGGCGTTGTTCTCCGCCCACGCCCGCTTGAGCACCTGCTTCCAGCCCGCCGCGGGGATCCCGAGGGGGTTGCGGGCGGTGATCCCCGGTTGCTCCTGCGGCCCGGGTGCGTCGGGGGGCAGGCCGGCGGGATCACCGTCCGCCTCCCCGCGCACCCTGCGCTCCTGCGCGGCCTGTGCAGCCGCCCGCCGCGCCGCCTTCTCCTCGACCCGCTCGCGGATGCGGTCGACCGCGCTCTCGCGCCGCCGGGTGCCGGTCATCAGTCGCCGGGCCAGCTGCCGGTCAGCTGGAAGAAGCCCCGGGCGCCCGCCCGGTCGATGGCCGCCTTGGTGGCGGCGAAGATGGCACCCTGCAGCGCCGCGGCCAGCACGACCTCCCGCATCCGGTACTCGCTCTGCAGCGCGCCGGGGGCGTCGTCCTCGTTCGCCACCAGCTTCCAGACCTGCTTGAAGACGATGCCCGAGACGGTGCCCGCGGCGATGCCGCCGATGAGGCCGATCGGGCGGTAGAGCAGCTTGCTGCCCGTGCTCTTCTTCCCCTTGCTGACCTCGCCCTTGCTCATCGGGTCCTCCTCGCGGCCTTCTTCTGGGCCTTGCGCGCCTTCCTGGCGGTCTTCCGGGCCACCTTCTCAGTCGCGGCGCGGCGGGCGGCCGCGACCTTCTCGGCGCGCCGGGCCTGTCGCCGCACCTCGCGGCGGGCCTGCCGCTGCGGCTTCGTGCGGCGCCGCCACACGAGCAGGCCGACCAGGCCGACGACGGCGGCACCGGCGCCGATCACCGCGGGCGGGCTCTCCCGGTAGGTCTCCACCGCGGTGTCCTTCGCGCGGGCGGCGCCCTCCTTGGCCCGGGCGGGGACGTCGACCCGCGCGCTGAGCTCGTCCACCGTCCGGCCCAGCTGGGCACGGGTCTGCTCGATCTCGGCCTTGATGGCCTCCGGGTCGTCCGCCGGCGGGTCCTGCGGCGGCTGGGCGTTGCTCACCGGGAGGCCGCCTTCTTGACCGTGGCGATGTCGGCCTTGGTGCTGGCGATCGCCTGGGTGGGCACCGGCGGGGTGCCCTGCTGCACGTCCTTCTTGCCGAGCAGCGCCAGGACGCCGGCGACCGCGAGGAGCACGACCGCGACGATCAGCGCGGCGAGCCAGGCGGGCAGCGCCTCGGCCAGCCCGAGCACGGCTGCGCTGATCAGCACCGCGACCCCGAAGAAGGCGACCAGGCCCGCCCCTCCGAACAGGCCGGCGCCGATGCCGAGCCGCTTGGCCTTCTGCGTCACCTCGGCCTGGGCGAGGCGGGCCTCGTCACGGACGAGCGTGCTGATCTGCTCGGTCAGCCGGCTGATCAGCTCACCGGTCGAGGCGTCCTGGGGTGCCGGTGGTGGCGGGGTCGCTCGTGAGGCGCCCGTGGGCGAGGGGGCGGTCATCGGTCCTCCGGGATCTCAGGGACTGTCGATGCACCTGCATGCCCCCGGGCACCCCCGCCGTAACCCGGTCGGTGATCACAGACCGGTCGCGGCGTGCCCGGGCGCCGTCCCGCCGCCGGGATCTAGCCTCGCCGCATGAGCTGGACGTGGCGCCTCGAGGGCCCGGCGGGGGAGACGGTGGAGCCGGCGTCGGTGGGGGTGGCCGTGCCGCTCTCGGACAACCAGGGGGACGCCGAGTCCTGGCTGGGCGAGCACTGGCGCGAGCTGCTCGCCCGGGGGGTGCATGCCGTGACCCTGCTGGACGGCGGGACGCGGGTCTACGGCCCGATGGGGCTGGCGCCGAACTAGCCGCGCATGGTCCGGGCCGGGTCGCGCTCCACGACGTCGCCGAGCACCTCGTCGATGCGGGCCAGGACGGCGTCGTCCAGCCGCACACCGGCGGCGGCCACGTTGTGCTGCACCTGGTCCGGCCGGCTGGCACCGATGATCGCCGCGGCGACGTTGCGGTTCTGCAGCACCCAGGCCACCGCGAGCTGGGCCATCGACAGCCCGACGTCGTCGGCGACGGCCCGCAGGCCCTGCACGCGGGTCAGGATGTCCTCGCGCAGGAAGCCGCGCATCGAGCCACCCACCGAGGTGTCGGCGGCGCGGCTGTCCTCCGGCGCCTGCTCGCCCGGCCGGTACTTGCCGGTCAGCACCCCCTGGGCCAGCGGGGACCAGACGATCTGCGCGACGCCCTCCTGCTCGGAGGTGGGGACGACCTCGTCCTCGATGACCCGCCAGAGCATGGAGTACTGCGGCTGGTTGCTGATCAGCTGGACGCCCAGGTCGCGGGCGAGGGCCGCGCCGGCCGCGATCTCCTCGGCGCGCCACTCCGAGACCCCGATGTAGAGGACCTTGCCCTGCCGCACCAGGTCGGCGAACGCCGTCATCGTCTCCTCGAGCGGCACGGTCGTGTCGTAGCGGTGCGCCTGGTACAGGTCGAGGTAGTCGGTCTGCAGCCGCCGCAGCGAGGCGTGGCAGCTCTCGGTGATGTGCTTGCGCGACAGCCCGCGGTCGTTGCGGCCCGGCCCGGTCGGCCAGTACACCTTGGTGAAGATCTCGAGGCCCTCGCGCCGTTGCCCGGCCAGGGCGCGGCCGAGGACCGACTCGGCCCGGGTGCCGGCGTAGACGTCGGCGGTGTCGAAGGTCGTGATGCCGGCATCCAGGGCCGCCGCGACGCAGGCGCGGGCGGCGTCCTCCTCGACCTGGCCCCCGTGGGTGAGCCAGTTGCCGTAGGCGATCTCGCTGATGGTCAGGCCGGAACGGCCGAGGCGTCGGTACTCCACGTCGCGCAACGCTAGGCGGACCCCGGCCGGCCTGCAGCGGACCCCGCGGGCCGGCGAGCGGGGTCCTACACCTGCTGGCCGACGGCGACCTCGGGCTTCGGGAAGCGCCAGCGGCGGATCATCGTCGAGCGACTGATCCCGTACCAGACCAGGCTCTTGGTCTTGTGCTGGCCATCGGGGAAGCGGCTGCGCACGCTGCGCGAGATGCGCCGGCCGAGCACCACCGAGTCGCCGATGAAGACGATGAAGTAGGCCATCCACAGCAGCACGGTGTAGCCCTGCACCGCGGGGCTGGGGACGAAGTAGCCGACGAGGATCAGCGCCGCGATCGGCAGGAAGAACGAGCCGAGGTTGCGGCGGGCGTCGACGATGTCACGGACCAGCTTGCGGACCGGGCCCCGGTCGCGGGCCGGCAGGTAGGAGTCGTCGCCCATCGCCATGCGCTCGCGGGTGCTGGCCCGCCGGGCGGCCTGCTGCTCGCGCATCCGCTTGTAGGCCTCCTTGCGGGTGGCCGGGGGCGGCGGGGGAGGGCCGGGACGGCGGGCCTGGGCCTCGCTGCGCCTGGGCGTGGGCCGCCCCTTGCCGGCCGTCCTGACCAGCTCGGCGGTCAGGTCGGCGGTCGTCTCGGGCGCGGCCTCGGCGCGGTCGCGGCGCCCGGGCAGACGGAGCTTCACGCGATCGAGTCTACGTGGGACCCGGCACGATCCCCTCCGGTTCCGGCATCGCGCCGTACAGTGGGAAGAGGACCCGCTGCGGCGGTGTTGGCCCGTTGCGGGACCTGCCGCAGCAGGCACCCTCGGACGTGGGAGGAACACACATGACGGTGCAGGACACCACGGCGACCGGCGTCGTCCTGAGCGACCCGGCGGCCGCCAAGGTGAAGGCGCTGCTGGACCAGGAGGGTCGCGACGACCTGCGGTTGCGCATCGCGGTGCAGCCGGGCGGGTGCTCCGGTCTGCGCTACCAGCTCTTCTTCGACGAGCGCTTCCTCGACGGCGACCAGACCTACGACTTCGGCGGGGTCGAGGTCATCGTCGACCGGATGAGCGGTCCCTACCTCGGCGGCGCGGTGATCGACTTCGTCGACTCGATCGAGAAGCAGGGCTTCACGATCGACAACCCGAACGCCACCGGGTCGTGCGCCTGCGGCGACAGCTTCAGCTGAACAAGGACCCCTTCGTCCCCCGGCACCTCGTACCTCGGCGCCGGGACCCTGCGAAGGGGCCGTCGACGGAGGCCCGGTTCCCCCCCTCGGGGGACCGGGCCTCCGTCGTTCCCGGGCTACAGCCTGACCGGGTAGACGGTGTCGGGGATCTCGGGCTTGATCCGCTCCTCGACGAAGATGCCGTGCCACACCATGAAGACCAGCACCTCCCAGACCTGGCGGGCGATCCGCTTGCTCGGCACTTCCGCCTGGCGCAGCCGGTCGAGCAGGCCGAGCACGTGCTCGCGGTCGAGCCACTCGTCGGTCCGGCTCTCGGTGACGATGTCCCGGGCCCACTCGTGCAGCGGGCCGGCGAGGAAGTCCGCCGTCGGCACCGGGAAGCCGAGCTTGCGCCGGTTCATGATCCGGGGCGGCACGATCCGGGCCATCGCCTGCCGCAGCGCGTACTTGGTGGCGTCCCCCCGGCGCGGCACCCGCTGCTCCACCGGGATGGTGGCGGCCAGCGCGAAGACCTCCGGGTCCAGGAACGGCACGCGCAGCTCGAGCGAGTTCGCCATGGTCATCTTGTCGGCCTTGACCAGGATGTCGCCGCGCAGCCAGGTGAAGAGGTCGACGTACTGCATCGCCGTCACCTCGTCGTACCCGGCGGCCCGCGTCTGCCGGTAGAGGTCCTCGGTGACGGCCACGTGCGAGAGGTCCGGGTCGTGACCGGGCAGCAGCGCCGCGAGCTCGTCGTCGCGCATGTTGCGGGCGTTGCCGTAGTAGCGCTGCTCCAGCGGCATCGACGCCCGGCGCAGCAGGTCCTGCCCGCGGACGCCCTCGGGCACCAGGCCGGCCAGGCGGGCCATGGCGCGGCGGCCGGCGGCCGGCAGCCGGTTCGCCCACGCGAGGCTGATCGGCTCCCGGTAGATCGTGTACCCGCCGAACAGCTCGTCGGCGCCCTCGCCGGAGAGCACGACCTTGACGTGCTTGCGGGCCTCGCGGGCCACGAAGTACAGCGGTACGAGCGCGGGGTCGGCGACCGGGTCGTCGAGGTACCAGACGACCGTCGGGATCGCCTCGGCGAACTCCTCGGCGGTGATCTCGACCGGCACGTGGCGCACGCCGAGGATCCGCGCCGAGTCCGCGGCGATCTCGATCTCGGACTGCTCCTGCCGCTGGAAGCCGACCGTGAAGGTCATCAGGTCGGGGTTGTGGCGGTGGGCCAGCGCCGCGATCGCCGTGGAGTCGATGCCGCTGGAGAGGAACGAGCCGACGGTGACGTCCGCGCGCATGTGCTTGGCGACCGACTCGTCGAGCGCCTCGGCGATGCGGTCGTACAGCTCCTGCTCGCGCCCGGTCGGCACGGGCTGCGGCTTCCACGCCGGGTGGAAGTAGCGGCTGGTGCGCAGCTCGCCGTCCGCGACGGTGAAGCTGGTGCCGCTCTCGATCCGGCGGATGCCGCGGTGCAGCGTGGCCGGCTCCGGCACGTACTGCAGGGTCAGGTAGTGCTGCAGCGAGGCCGGATCCACCCCGCCCGCGGCGGCGCTGCCGCCGAGCAGCTCGAGCACCGCCTTCTTCTCGGAGCTGAAGACCAGCCCGCCGTCGGCCAGGCGCGCGGTGAAGAGCGGCTTGATGCCGAAGGGGTCGCGCGCGCCGAACGCCGTCCGGGTCTCGGTGTCCCAGATGACGAAGGCGAACATCCCGCGCAGCCGGCGGACGACGTCCTGGCCCCACAGGTGGTACCCGGCGACGATCGTCTCGGTGTCCCCGTGGGTCGACAGCTCGGCGCCGGCGGCCTGCAGCTCCTCGCGCAGCTCCAGGTAGTTGTAGATCTCGCCGTTGAACAGGATGCGGTAGCGGTCCCGCGCGTAGGGGAGCGGCTGGGGGCTGCCCTCGAGGTCGATGATCGACAGCCGGTTGAACCCCAGGACGACGTTCCCGTCCGACCAGACGGCGGTGTCGTCGGGTCCGCGGTGGTGCAGGCAGCGCAGCGCCTCGCGGATGCCGTCGACGACGGGTTCGTCGACCCGGTCGGCGTCGGTGGACAGGTAGGCCAGCAGGCCGCACATGGGCGCAGGTCTCCGGTTCGTGTCCCGGCGTGGCGCCGGGACGGTGGTCAGACGCGCTCGCCGGCGCGGGTCTTGCGGGTGGCGATCCGCTCGGCGACGAACGACAGGATCGGGACGGTGCCGGCGACCAGCACCAGGACCGACCCCTTGAGGGTCCATCGGGCGCGGATCGCCAGGTCGACCGCGGTCAGGAAGAAGATGAAGTAGAGCCACCCGTGCGCCGTGCCGATCACCGCGACCGGCGCGTCCTGGTCGGCGAGGTGCTTCAGCGGGACGGCGACCAGGATCAGCGCGATGAGCAGGACGCCGACGATCCACGCCATGATCCGGTAGCGGCGCAGCGCGGCGGGGATCCCCTGTCCGACGCGACGGGCGAGGACCCGGGGCAGGCCGGCCGGTGCGGCGGCGGGCTCAGCGGCCACCGGGACCCCGCTGGCCGAGCGCCTTCTCGTTGAGCTCCGCCAGGTAGGCGTTGTACGCGGCCAGCTCCGGATCGCCGGTCGTGTCGATCCGCGGGCGCTGGTACAGCACCAGGGAGTTGCCCGGCTCGTCCTCGTCGGGGTCGCGGTGCAGCTCGTCGCGGACCATGCGGACGTAGAACCACAGCCCCATGAGCCCGTAGAGCGGCCACTGCAGCGCGTAGCTCCAGTTCACCGCGCCGCCGCCGCCCTCGGCCTTGCCCAGCTGCCAGTGCCCGAGGAACAACGTGGCCACGAAGAGTGCCGCCACGAGCAGGTGCATGGCCACCCACTTCAGGGTCAGCAGCCGGGAGAACACGCCCCGACTCTAACCGCCGGCCCACCCCACCCGGGGCGGGTCGTGGTGGCCGTCACGGCGTGGGACCCGGCCCCGGTGACCGCGCCGGGTCACGACCCGGCGACGACGCCGCGGGTCGCCTCTCTCCGGTGCTCGGCCGCCGCGCGGGGTCGGCTAGTCTCGCCGCAGACTGTGGTCGGTGTCCGCCCGCCCGCCGGAGCGGTGGGGCGGCGGCGCCGGGGATGACCGTCCAGCACCTGCCGGACGGCGGACGAGGAGGCAACGAGCAGTGGCTCGAGGCAACAGGCTCGCGCGGGTCGCCGCGCTCGGTCTCCTGGGGGTCCCGGCCCTCTCGGGGTGCACCCCCGACAACGAGTTCTGGCGCTGGGGCTGGCCCGAGGGCATCACCGAGCAGTCGCAGGACATGAAGGAGCTGTGGATCTGGTCGGTCATCGCCGCCCTGATCGTCGGCATCCTCGTGTGGGCTCTCATCGGCTGGTCGATCGTCCGCCACCGCAAGAAGAGCGACGAGCTGCCGCGGCAGACCGCCTACAACCTGCCGCTGGAGATCGTCTACTCGATCATCCCGTTCCTCATCATCGCCGGCCTGTTCTTCTTCACGGTCGTGGTGCAGAACCGGGTCCAGGAACGGTCGGACGACCCGGACGTGAACATCACCGTCCAGGCGTTCAAGTGGAACTGGCAGTTCCTCTACGCGGACACCGCCGAGGACGAGGCCGACCAGGTCAGCACCGTCGGCAGCAGCGCGGAGATCCCGGTCCTCGTGCTGCCGTCCGGGCAGTCGGTGCAGTTCTTCCTCCGCTCCGCCGACGTCATCCACTCCTTCTGGGTGCCCGACTTCCTCTTCAAGCTCGACGTCATCCCGGGCAACGAGAACGGCCGGGACAACGTCTTCGAGGTGACCATCGAGGAGGGCCAGGAAGGCGCCTACGTCGGGCGCTGCGCGGAGCTGTGCGGCACCTACCACGCCTACATGAACTTCGAGATCCGCGTGGTCACCGCCGACGCCTACGCCGAGTACCTGGAACTGCGCCAGGACGGCGCCACCGCCTTCGAGGCGCTGGAGCAGGTCGACCCGGAGCTCGGTGGCTCCTCGGTCTCGACCGAGCCGTGGGACCTGCTCCAGGACGCCCAGCAGGTCGACGGCTGACGTGGCCGCGCAGACGACGTTCCTCTGCACGACGCAACAGGGAGGGCGACCGTGAAGGTCGAAGCCGCAATCTTCAACATCGTCTCGGTGGCCCTGGTCGTCTTCGCCCTGGTCTACGGGCTGTGGGCCCGGGAGCCCATCGGCACCACCGCGCTGGCCCTGTCGGCGGGCCTGACCATCATGGTCGGCGCGTTCTTCTGGTTCATCTCGCGACGGATCGACGCCCGTCCGGAGGACCGCAAGGACGCCGAGATGGCCGACGGCGCCGGTGAGCTCGGCTTCTTCAGCCCGGCCAGCTACTGGCCGCTGGGCGTCGGGCTCGCCGTCGGCGTCACCGGGCTCGGGCTGGCGTTGTTCTACCCGTGGCTGATCATCCTCGGCGGGGTCGCCGTCCTCATCACCGTGGGCGGCCTGCTGTTCGAGTACTACGTGGGGCAGAACGCCCACGGGTGACGACCACCTCCTGACCGGCCGGCGAGGGCCCCTCCTGCACCCGCAGGAGGGGCCCTCGACGTCTGCGCGGCCGGGGTGGTCCCAGCGCGCCCGCGGGACGGGGCGGGGCGAGACCGGCGACGGGTCGCTGCCCCGGTACGCCGGTCGCGGCGGGGGAGCACGGACCCCCGACGCGGCCCGGGATCGTCCGGACCGGCGCGGTGGGGTGTGCGGGATGGTGGTCGTGCGGGGTGGAGGGGTGAGCGGCCCTCGGCCGTCGGTCCGTCGCGCTCGGGTGGACCGTCGGCCTCGGGCCGGCCGGTGCCGGGCCCGTGGCGGTTCAGAACGAGCTCTGCGTGCCAGGGCGGGCCGGACGTGCTGGGCGAGGTCGCGCCGCTGCAGCCCCTTCCCACGGGTGCCGGACGGCGGTCCGGCACCCGGCTCCGGAGACGTCGGCCCTCATGCCCGCACGGACGTCGGCCCCCTGCCCGGTCTCGACGTCGGCCGGGCGCATGACGCCGGCCCGGCGACGGATCCGCGAGACGACCGGGGCCGGGCGCGGCGTCCCGCGGTCGTAGGGCCCGGTGTGTGCGCTCCTGCTGGGAGGCGGCCGGTCGGCGTGCGTCCGGCGGTGGGGTACGGGTGGGGACGGGTGGTCCAGCGGCCGTGGGCAGGGCACCGCGGTCGGGCGGCGTCCCGGAACGGCGAGAGGGCCCGGTGGACGGTGTCCACCGGGCCCTCTCGCGGTTGTGACCGCGTCAGTCGCGCGGCTCCTGCGGCTTGCCGCCCTCGGAGGGACGACCGCCCTCGGACGGACGCCCGGAGCTGGTCAGCTCGCGATCCTCCGCCGCGGCCAGTCCACGCTCCTCCTGCTGCTGGGTGAGCTGGACCTGGGCCGGCTCCTCGATGGGGGTGAAGAACCCGCGGATGGCGCGACGGGCTCCACCGATCTGGTTCATCCGCTTGGGCACGGGGGCGCCGCCATAGGCGAGCTGGCCGTGGCCGTGCTCGTCCACCGGGCCGAGCGGCTGGTGGATTTCGATGAACTCACCGTGCGGCAGGCGACGGATGACTCCGGTCTCGATGCCGTGCTCGAGCACCTCGCGGTCGTGCTTCTGCAGGCCGAGGCAGATGCGGTAGGTGATCATGTAGACGATCGGCGGCAGGATCACCAGACCGATCCGGCCGGCCCACGTCATCGCGTTCAGGCTGATCATGAACTTGTCGGCGATGACGTCGTTCCCGCCCGACAGCAGCAGGATCACGTAGAAGGTGATGGCCATGGTGCCCAGCGAGGTGCGCACCGGGACGTCGCGCGGACGCTGCAGCAGGTGGTGCGACGCCGTGTCGCCGGTGAGCTTGCGCTCGATCATCGGGTAGAGAGCCATCAGCGTGAAGATGATGCCGGGCAGGACGACGGTCGGCCAGAACAGCGCCGGGATCGTGTAGTTGCCGGGCAGGTTCAGGTCCCAGGCCGGGAAGAGCCGGGACGAGCCGTCCAGCCACATGATGTACCAGTCGGGCTGCGAGCCGGCCGACACCTGTGCCGGGTTGTACGGGCCCCAGAGCCACATCGGGTTGATCTGGAACAACCCCGCCATGGCCGCGACCACGCCGAAGACCACGAAGAAGAGGCCACCGGCCTTCCCGGCGAAGGTGGGGAACAAGCGGTTGCCCACCACGTTGTGCTCGGTCCGACCCGGACCGGGGAACTGGGTGTGCTTCTGCTTCACCAGGATCAGCAGGTGCAGCGCGATCAGCGCCAGGAGGATGGCAGGGATCAGCAGCACGTGGGCGATGTACAGGCGTCCGATGATCAGCTCGCCGACGTAGTCGCCGCCGAAGACCGCCCAGTGTGCCCAGGTTCCGATGACCGGGATGGCCAGGATGATCGCCGACATGATCCGCAGGCCGGTGCCCGACAGCAGGTCGTCGGGCAGCGAGTAGCCGGAGAAGCCCTCGAGCAGCGCGAGCACCAGCAGGCCCACGCCGATCAGCCAGTTGGTCTCCCGTGGCCGGCGGAACGCGCCGGTGAAGAAGATGCGCAGCAGGTGGACGACGATCGCCGCCACGAACAGCAGCGCGGCCCAGTGGTGCACCTGTCGCATGAACAGGCCGCCACGGACGTCGAAGGAGATGTCCAGGGCCGAGCTGTACGCGGCCGACATCTCGAGGCCACGCAGCGGGGCGTAGCTGCCCTCGTAGGTGATCTCGCGCAGCGTCGGGTCGAAGAAGAACGTCAGGTACGTACCCGACAGCAGCAGGATGATGAAGGCGTAGAGCGCGATCTCGCCGAGGAGGAACGACCAGTGGTCGGGGAAGACCTTGTTGAGCGTCCGGCGGAGGGGACCGGCGACGATCAGCCGGTCGTCGACCTCCAGCGCCATCTTGCCGGCGCGGGTGGTCGGGGCTCCCGGGGCCGTGGCGGTCGTGGCCATCAGATGCGCTCCCGGTTCCAGTATGTGGGACCCACGGCCTCAGGGTAGTCCCCGAGGGCGATGAAGTAGCCCTCGTCGTCCAGGCCGATGGGCAGTTGCGGGAGCGAGCGCGTGGCCGGCCCGAAGACGGGCTTGGCTCCCTGGGTGATGTCGAACATCGACTGGTGGCAGGGGCAGAGGATCCGGCTGGTCTCCTGCTCGTACAGCGAGACGGGGCAGCCGGCGTGCGTGCAGATCTTGCTGTACGCGACGTAGTCGCCGTAGCCGAAGTCCTCCTGCCCCGCGCGGGGCTGGTTGACGGCCATCTGCTCGGGGCGCAGCCGGAAGAGCATGGTGGGCGCGTCCGTCTCGAAGTTCCCGCCCGGAACCGCGGGGAAGACCGTCTCGAGGGAGCCGGGGACGGCGTCGCCGGGGCGGATCGGGGTGCCGTCGTCCCGGAGCAGCCGGACACCGTTCGCCCACGAGGTGCGGCCGAGCGGGTTGCCGGTGTTCGGGTTCTGGATCAGCCCGCCGAGCGGTGCCAGCAGCATCAGCCCGAGGCCGCCGCCCATGAAGGCCAGGGAGCGGGTGAGCAGCTTGCGCCGGGCCAGGCCGCTGTTGTGCAGGCCGCCGACGAGCGTGGCCCCGCTGGTCACCCGGTCGAAGTGCGAGCCGTCGTGCTTGTCCTGCACGGCCGTCTCGTGCGGCAGCAGCTTCTTGGTGTAGAGCACCAGCCCCACGCCGACGAGCGTCAGCGCCAGGCCCATGAGCACACCGAGCATGGGTGTGAACAGGCTGCTCCACGTGCTGCCCTCGATGGTCCACGCCCAGTCGGGGAGGAACCAGCCGGAGCCGACGTACACGACGACGAACCCGAAGGCCGCGAGGCCGGCGAGGCCGAAGATGGTGCCGACCTGGCGGACGTAGCGGCGCTCGAGCGCGGAACCGGGCTCGGGGCCGGGGTCGACGTGCAGGATCTGCACACCGTCGTAGCGTGCGCCCAGGCGGTCCAGCTCCTCGCGGCTCATCGCCGCGAGCTGCTCCGGGGTGTAGTCGTCGTCCGGGCCGCCGTGCAGCGGTCCGGGTGTGTCCGCGCCGCCGGCCGAGCCGGGGCGGGTGTCGTGCGTGGTCACGCCTTGGTCCCCATCCAGAAGATGCCGAACATCAGTGCGCCGACCCCGACCACCCAGATGACCAGACCCTCGCTCACGGGACCGACGCGGCCGATGCCGGCGCCACCCGGGTCGGGCATCGCCTGGATGGTCTGGACGTAGTTGATGATCGCGCGCTTCTCCTCCGGCGTGAGCTGGTTGTCACCGAAGACCGGCATGTTCGACGGCCCGCTCAGCATCGCGGTGTAGATCTCGCGGTCGGTGGAGTCGTGCAGGCTCGGCGCCCACTTTCCGCCGGACAGGGCGCCGCCCTGGCCGACGAAGTTGTGGCACGAGGCGCAGTTGAGCCGGAACAGCTCGCCGCCGAGGGCGAGGTCGCCGTCGCGCAGGTCGCCGGTGGGCACGGTCGGCCCGCCGCCGTTGGCCTGGACGTAGGTGATGAGCTGGTCGATCTGCTCGTCGCTGAAGACGACCGGCTTGTCCGGGGCCTGCTCGGCCTGGCGGACCATGGGCATGCGGCCGGTGTGCACCTGGAAGTACACGGCGGCGCCGCCGACGCCGATGAGCGACGGGCCACGGGTCTCCACGCCCTCGAGGTTGTCGCCGTGGCAGGTGATGCAGCTGTTCTCGTAGATCTCGCGGCCGGCCTGGTAGTCGGCGCTCTCCGCACCCTGCGCCTCCTCGGCGTGGGCGGGGGCGAGGGTCGAGTACAGCGCGCCGGTCAGCACGAGGGCAGCCATGAGGCCGGCGACGTTGGCGACCCGGCGGCGGGCTCTGGACAGGCGCCGGGAGCGCGCCCGGGCCGCCGGCGACCCCGCGGCCGGGCGGAGTCGGGTGCGACGCGGCACGTCGTCGGGCTGGGCGTCGGACTGCGGATTCGTGGTGGACACCGTTTCCCTAGCGGATCAGGTAGATCGTGGCGAAGAGCCCGATCCACACGACGTCGACGAAGTGCCAGTAGTAGGAGACCACGATCGCCGAGGTCGCCTGTGCCGGCGTGAAGCGGCCCATGGTGGACCGGATGAGCACGTAGATGAAGGCGATCAGGCCGCCGATGACGTGCAGCCCGTGGAAGCCGGTCGTGATGAAGAAGACCGAGCCGTAGGTGCTGCTCGCGATCGTCGTCCCGTCGTGGACGAGCTCCACGTACTCGAAGGCCTGCCCGAGGACGAAGACCAGGCCCATCACGAAGGTGATGGAGAACCAGCGTCGCAGTCCGTACACGTTGCCCTGCTCGGCGGCGAAGACGCCGAGCTGGCAGGTGACCGACGAGGCGACCAGGATGGTCGTGAAGACCAGGGCGTACGGCAGGTTCAGCTCGGTCGGCTCGGGCGGCCACCCGTCCTCGGCGCGCGCCCGCGCGGTGAAGTACATGGCGAACAGCCCGGCGAAGAACATCAGCTCGCTGGAGAGCCAGACGATCGTGCCGACGCTGACCATGTTCGGTCGGGTCAGGGAGTGCACCCGCGAGGTGTCGAAGGTGCCGCTCGCGACGGGAGCCGTTGTCACGCCGCCCATCATGGCACCGCGTGCCGACGGCGACGACCGTGGGTGGCTGGGCGTGGCGGGTCCGTGACCGGGTCGATACCGGGCCCGGCGGCATGGGCCCAGCGGGCGGTGACCACTAGGCTCCCCGGCGTGAGCGCCACCTCAGCCAACGCGGCCCTTCCGGCCACCGTCGTGGTCTACAGCTCCCGGCCGGAGGTCCGCGAGGCGGTGCGGACGGCGGTGGGGCGCCGGCCCGCGGTCGACGTCGGACCGATCACGTGGATCGAGTGCGCCACCGGCGAGGAGGTGGTCGGCGCGGTCGACGCCGGGGGCATCGACCTCTGCGTGCTCGACGGCGAGGCCCAGCCCACCGGTGGCATGGCCCTGGCCCGCCAGCTCAAGGTCGAGGTGGCCGACTGCCCGGCGCTGTGCGTGCTCATCGCCCGCCAGCCCGACCGCTGGCTCGCGCACTGGTCGCAGGCCGACCTGACGCTGCCGCTGCCGGTCGACCCGCTGACCGCCCCCCGCGCCGTCGCCGATGCGCTCCGGTCGAGGGTGGGCCTGCCCGCCGCCCGCCGCTGAGCGCCGTGGGCACACCGACCTGGCCGGCGCTGCTGAACCGGCTGCTGGCCCACGAGGACCTGGCGACCGAGGACGCCGCCTGGGCGATGCGCGAGATCATGGCCGGGGAGGCGACCCCGGCCCAGATCGCGGCGTTCGCCGTCGCGCTGCGGGCCAAGGGAGAGTCGCCGGCGGAGGTCACCGGGCTGGCGGCCACGATGCTCGACCGGGCGACGCCGGTGGAGTTGGCCGGAGACTGCGTCGACATCGTCGGTACCGGCGGCGACGGGGCGCACACCGTCAACATCTCCACGATGGCCTCGGTGGTGGCCGCGGCCGCCGGGGTGCCCGTCGCCAAGCACGGCAACCGGGCGGCGTCGTCGTCCTCGGGCGCCGCCGACGTGCTGGAGGCGCTGGGGATCGTCATCGACCTCCCCGCCGACGCCGTCGCCCGGTGCGTCGAGCGGGCGGGGATCGGCTTCTTCTTCGCGCCGGTGTTCCACCCCGGCCTGCGGTTCGCCGGGGCGCCGCGCCGCGAGATGGGCATCGGCACGGTCTTCAACTTCCTCGGCCCGCTGGCGAACCCGGCCCGTCCCGTCGCGGCGGCCATCGGCTGCGCCGATCCGCGGATGGCGCCGGTCCTGGCCGCGGTGCTCGCCGGGCGCGGCTCGCGGGCCCTGGTGTTCCGCGGGGACGACGGTCTCGACGAGCTGACGACCGCGACCACCTCGGCGGTGTGGGTGGTGGCCGACGGGTCGGTGCGGCCCGACCGGGTGGACCCGGCCGCGCTGGGGATCGCGCCGGCCGCGGTCGACGCGCTGCGCGGCGGTGACCCGGCGTTCAACGCCGACGTCTTCCGCCGGGTCGTCGGCGGCGACCCCGGCCCGGTGCGCGATGCCGTGCTGTTGAACGCGGCGGCGGCGCTCAGCGCGTTCGACGGCGTCGGCGAGGACCTGACCGCGGCCCTCGCATCGGGTCTCGCGCGGGCCGCCGCCGCGGTGGACGACGGCCGCGCGGCCGCGCTGCTCGAGCGGTGGGTGCAGGTCAGCCGCGAGGTGGCGCCCCGGCGCTGACCCGGCCCCGTCCCGAGGCTCGCACCGGCGGAGCGAGGGGTCAGGAGGGCGGGGCCCTCCGTCAGTCCGCCGTGTCGAAGCCGATCGCGAAGGCGGCCTCGAGGTCGTGGCGGGAGTACGCGCGGAAGGCGATGTGCGTGTCGGTCTCCAACACGCCGGGCACCTTGCTGATCCGGCCGGCGATCACCTCGGCGATCCGGTCGAACTCGCGCACCCGCACGATGGCGATCAGATCGGCGTCCCCGGCGACCGAGTAGACCTCGCTGACACCTTCCAGGCCGGCCACGGCCTCGGCCACCTCGGGGATGACGTCGGTGGCCGCGTCGATCATGACGATGGCGGTGATCACGCCGGGGATGCTAGCCGGGACGGCACCGTGCCGCCGGGTCCGGAGCGGCCCGGGGTGACGCGTTCGGGACGGGCCCGGGTGCCGAGGGCGCGGCCGTCGGCGAAGGGCGCGCGCTCGCGCCGGCCGGTCTCGACGCGCTCGAGGAAGGCGCTGTAGGAGCCGGTCCCCGGGACCGGGCAGGCCAGGGTGCCGTCGACCTCGACGAGCCGGGTGCCGGGCTTCTCCATCCAGCGCAGGACCAGCTCGGTCTCGTCGACGGTGGCGGCCAGTTCCCCGTCGGGGCCCACCGGCGTCTCGGCGGTGGCCAGCAGGCCGGCCAGGGCGTGCCGCACCGAGCTGCCCCGCACCGCCCCGCCCGCGGCGACCAGGCGCCCGCGGCGGACGACCGACAGGTGCCAGCCCCCGCTGCCGTCGGGCCTGGCGATCACCAGTTGCGGCACCGCGGCGAGCGACTCCAGGCGCTGCCGGCGGCGCACGGCACGGACCAGCACGGCGACCCGGTCGCGCAGGACGGCGGCGTCCTCGAACCGCTCCTCGGCCGCCAGGCGGTCGACGCGGGTCAGCAGGGGGTCGAGCAGGGCCTCGGGGTCGGCGACGACGGCGGCGCGCAGGACCGCGGCGATCGCGCCGTACTCCTCGGGCGTCTGCGCGCCGGTGCACGGCGCTCCGCACCGCCCCATGCCGGCCAGCGCGCAGGCGGCCCCCAGCACCTTCGGCGACAGCCGGCCGGTGCACTGGCGCAGTGGCAGCGACTCGTGGATGGCGGCGGCCGCGGCGTCGGCGGCCCGGCGGTCGGGGAACGGGCCGAGGAACACCCCGGGGCCCGGGCGGACCCGGCGGACCACCGACAGCCGGGGGAAGACCTCCTCGGTCAGCCGGAGCCACAGCGCCCGCTCGGGGAAGCGGGATCGGCGGTTGTACCTGGGCTTGTGCTCGGCGATCAGGCGCAGCTCGCGGACGGCGGCCTCCAGGTCGTGGGCGCAGGGGATCGCCTCGACCCGCCGGGACAGGGCGACCATCTCGGTGATCCGGCTGCGCTGCTCGCTGGAGGAGAAGTAGCTGCGCACCCGGCTGCGCAGGTCGTTCGACGTGCCGACGTAGAGGGGCTCGTCCTCCGGGCCGCGGAAGAGGTAGACGCCCGGGCCGGCCGGCACGCCGTCGGCCAGGTGCCGCTTGCGCCGCCGCTCGGGGTCGATCTGCCGGGTCAGCCCGGTCAGCTCCTCGAGCGAGGTGATGCCCAGCGGGCCGAGCCGCTCGAACAGCCCGTGCAGGACGTCGACGGTGGCCCGCGCGTCGGCCAGCGCACGGTGGCAGGGGTCGGTGGTCGCCGAGAAGTAGGGCGCCAGGGTGGCCAGCTTGCAGTTGGGCACCTCGTCGCGGCTGAGCAGCCGGCGCGCCAGGACGGCGGTGTCGACGGAGGCCGCAGCCGGCCAGCCGATGCCGTTCTCGGCGCAGGCCGCCTTGAGGAAGCCGAGGTCGAAGGGCGCGTTGTGGGCCACGAGGACGGCGCCGCGCGCGAACTCGAGGAAGGCGGGCAGGACGCTGCCGATGCGCGGCGCGGCGGCGACCATGGTCGTGGTGATGCCGGTGAGCACGCTGATGTAGGGCGGGATCTCGCGCCCGGGGTCGACCAGCGTCTGGAACTCCCCGAGGACCTCCCCGCCGCGCACCTTGACCGCGCCGATCTCGGTGATCGCGCTGTCGCGCGGTGAGCCGCCCGTCGTCTCGAGGTCGACCACCACGAAGGTGACCTGGGACAGCGGGGTGCCGAGCTCCTCGATCGTGCCCTGGACGTACCGCGGACCCGGGTCGAACCGCGGTGCCAGGTCACGGCCGCCCGCGCCGGGCGGGGGGACCCACCCGGGCGGGGTGGTGGGAGCGGGTGGCACGCGTTGCTCCTATGTCAAGCCGCGGCTGGAAGGCACGTTCCAGCCGCGGTGTCGGTCGGTCGAAGCAGGTTGAAGACGATGCGAGCCAGGCGGCGCTTGAGGGCGCGG
>NZ_JBJNRJ010000029.1:0-34888 GCF_046233715.1 Trujillonella humicola
GCTGCGCTACTTCACCCTCGACGGCACCGACCACGAGTCCCACCGCGAGCAGGCGCGCATGATCCGCCGCTACATCGCCTGGCGGAACGGCCACGTCACCGACCCGAAGCTCCGCAAGGTCATCAAGCGGGCCTCAACCATCAAGCGGGCGAAGGTTGCCTGACCCGGCACTAGGTTGCTGGCGTGGCGGACGAGGAGCTGGACGCCGACCGGGCGGTCCGGCCGCTGGAGGAGTCGATCCGCACCGACCTCGGCGGCTCGGTGGACTACGCGCGGTACCTGGACCTGGAGCGGCTACTCGCCGCCCAGCACCCGCGCAGCAGCCCGGAGCACCACGACGAGCTGCTGTTCATCGTGCAGCACCAGACCAGCGAGCTGTGGTTCAAGCTCGTGCTGCACGAGCTGCGGGCGGCGTGCGGCTACCTGGCCGGCGACGAGCTCGGGCCGGCGCTGAAGTCGCTGGCCCGCGTCAAGAACGTGCAGCGGACGCTCACCGAGCAGTGGTCGGTGCTGGCCACGCTCACCCCGCGCGAGTACCTGCAGTTCCGGGGTGCGCTCGGCGGTGCCTCGGGCTTCCAGTCCGCGCAGTACCGCGCCGTCGAGTTCGTCCTGGGCAACAAGGACGCCGCGGTGCTGCCGTTGTTCGCCCACGACCCGGCGGCGTCGGCCCTGCTCGGGGAGCTGCTGGCGGCGCCGACGCTCTACGACCAGTTCCTGCGGCTGCTGGCCCGGCTCGGGTTCGCCGTCCCGTCCGCGGTGCTCGACCGCGACGTCAGCGCCGCCTGGACGTTCCAGCCCGACCTGGTCGGGGTGTTCGCGCGGGTCTACGAGTCCGACGAGACGCCGTGGGGCGTCTACGAGGCGTGCGAGAGCCTGGTCGACGTCGAGGACGCCTTCCAGTTCTGGCGCTTCCGGCACCTGCGCACGGTGCAGCGCACGATCGGCTTCCGGAGCGGCACCGGCGGGTCCTCCGGGGTCGGCTTCCTGCGCCGGGCGCTGGACCTCACGTTCTTCCCCGAGCTCTACGCGGTCCGCACCGAGATCGGCAGCTGAGCCGGCGCGGTGGTTGACTGCTCGTTGAACGCTTGACCACCACCGGACCCGGAGGACGCCGTGCACGTCGGCATCGACAGCTTCGTGGCGGCGGTGACCGATCCGGTCACCGAACGCCTGATCGGGCCGGCGGAGCGGCTGGCTCACCTGCTCGAGGAGATCGAGACCGCCGACCGCTCGGGACTGCACTCCTTCGGGATCGGCGAGCACCACCGGCCGGAGTACTACGACTCCGCGCCGCCGGTGATCCTGGCCGCCGCGGCCGCGCGGACCGGGCGCATCCGGCTGGGCAGCGCGGTCGCCGTCCTCTCCGCGGCCGATCCCGTCCGGGTGTTCCAGCAGTTCGCCACGCTCGACCTGATCTCCGGCGGGCGGATCGACCTCGTCGTCGGCCGGGGCTCGTTCACCGAGGCCTTCCCGCTGTTCGGGCTCTCGCTGGCCGACTACGACGAGCTGTTCGAGGAGAAGCTCGACCTCCTCCTGCGCATCCGGGAGTCCGAGCACGTCACCTGGTCCGGCCGGCACCGCCCGCCGCTCACCGGCCAGGGCGTCTACCCGCGGCCGCTGCAGGACCCCCTGCCGATCTGGGTCGGCGTCGGCGGGACGCCGGAGTCCTTCGTGCGCGCCGGCCTGCTCGGGCTCCCGCTCATGGTGGCGATCATCGGCGGCGAGCCGCGGCAGTTCGCGCCGCTGGTCGACCTCTACCGCCGGGCCGGCGAGCACGCCGGGCACCCGCCGGAGAGCCTGCGCGTCGGGCTGCACGTGTTCGGCTTCGTCGCCGAGAGCACGCAGGCAGCGGCCGACACGATCTACCCGGGCTGGCACGAGATGTTCGCCAAGGTCTCGGCCGAGCGCGGGTTCGCCCCGCCCAGCCGGCGCCAGTTCGACGCCACCAGCGGGCCCGACGGCGCCTTCTTCATGGGCGGCCCCGACACGGTCGCGACCAAGCTGCGCCGGGTCTCCGAGCAGCTGGGCGGGGTGGAGCGGGTGTCGATCCAGATGACCAACCCCCGCCTGGCGCACGCCGACCTGCTGCGCGGGATCGAGCTGCTGGGCACGGAGGTGGCCCCCCGCGTCGCCGGGGTCTGATCCCGCGGTCCGCGACACCCCGGTCCGACGGCGTGTCCGGTAACGGTTCGGCCATGACCGTCGCCCCGTGCTGGCCGCCGCGGCGCGGGCACCGGGATCGTCGACGGTGCCCGCACGCGCAGGCACGGAAGCCGCAGCACCCCGACCGGGCGGGGAGGGGCGACATGGAGTGGGTGGCCGTCAGCACGGTGGGGTTCCTCGCCGCGACCGCGATGGTCATCGCCCTCGGCCGCGGGACGACGGCCCGCTGGGAACGCGCCGAGCTGCCCGTCCCGGACGCGGCACCGTCGGTGCCGGCCGCTCAGCCGGGCAGCAGGGAGCGGACGGCGTCGACGGTGTCGGCGTCGGCGGCGTCCTTGTCCGGCCGGTACCGCAGCACCCGGGCGAACCGCAGCGCCACCCCGCCGGGGTAGCGGGTGCTGCGCTGCGCGCCGTCGACGGCGACCTCGACGACGAGCTCGGGCCGCAGCCGCACTCCCCACTCCGGCCGGTCCAGCGCGTACCCGGGGAAGGTCGCGGTCTGCCAGGCGAGCAGCTCGTCGGTCATCCCCTTGAACGTCTTGCCGACCATCACCGGCTCGCCGCCGCCGGGGTCGCGCGCGGCCAGGTGGATGTTCGACAGCGCCCCGGTGCGCCGCCCGTAGCCCCACTCCGCGCCGATCACGACCAGGTCGAGGGTGTGCACCGGCTTGACCTTCTGCCACGCCCGGCCGCGGCGGCCGGCCGCGTACGGGGCGTCCAGGGCCTTGACGACGACGCCCTCGTGCCCGGCGGCCAGCGCCGCGTCGAGCACGGCGGCGGCCTGCTCCGGGGTCGGGGAGCGGACGCCGGGCATCCGCAGCGGCGCGTGCTCCCCGGCGGCCAGCAGACCGGCCAGCGCGTCGAGCCGCACGGCCAGCGGCTCGTCGAGCAGGTCGCGGCCGTCGAGGTGCAGCACGTCGAACAGGAACGGGCTGAGCAGCACCGCGGCCGCGTCGCCGTCGGCCGCGCCCTCGCTGCCGAACCGGCTCATCGTGTCCTGGAAGGCGCGCGGCCGGCCGTCGTCGTCCAGGGCCAGGGTCTCCCCGTCCAGGACGGCGGTGCGGCACGGCAGCGCCCGGATGCGCTCCACCAGCTCCGGCACGCCGCCGGTGACCTCGCGCAGGGAGCGGGTCCACACCCGGACCTGGTCGCCGTCCCGGTGCACCTGGATGCGCGCCCCGTCGAGCTTGTGCTCCACGGTGACCTCCGTGCCCAGGTCGGCCAGCGCCGCGTCCAGCGACGACCCGGGGGAGGCCAGCATCGGCCGCACCGGCCGGCCGACCCGCAGCGTCTCGGCCCCGAGCGCGGCGACCCCGCCGGTCAGGGCCGTCGCGGCGGTGGCGGGCAGGCTGCCGGTGAGCATGGCGGCCCGGCGGACGGCGGCGGCCGGCACCTCCGCGGCCGCCGCGACCGCCTCGACCAGCACCCCCTCCAGCGCGCCCTGCCGCAGCTCGCCGGTGAGCAACCGGACGAGGAAGCGCTGCTCCTCGGCGGTGGCCGCGCCGAGCAACCGGGCGAGCAGCGCGTCGCGGCGGGCGACCGAGCCCGCGCCGGAGGTCCCGGCCAGATCGGTGAGCGCCGCGTCGACCTCGCCGACGGTGAGCCCCGGGTCCGGCGCCGCCGCGTGCGCGGCGCGGGTGAGGGTGCGCCAGCCGAGGCCGAGCCGCCCCTGGAGCGGTTCACCGGCCAGCCAGGCGGCGACGGCCGCCACCTCGGCGGGGTCGGCCGCGCGCAGCGCGCGGGCCAGGGCGCCGGCCTTGGCGGTGCGGGCACGGGTGGCCGCGACCGCGGCGGAGGCGGCGACGACCTCGGCGAACAGCACCGGGTCATCCTGGCAGCGGGGGACGACGGGCCGCGCCGGTCAGCGGTCGCTCGGGTAGGGCGGCGTGCTGTCGGCCACGACGGCGCCGCGCGCCCCGGGCGGCATCTCCGGGCCGACCGTCGAGTCGCGCACGGTCTCCCGCTCGGCCTCGGCGTTCAGGGCGGCGCCGACGATGACGAGGAAGACGGTGATCCACAACCAGAACATGCTGATGACGACCCCGGCCAGCGAGCCGTACGTCGACTCGTAGTTGCCCAGGCCCTGCACGTACGCGAACAGCCCGATGGAGACGGCCAGCCACAGCAGCGTGGCCGCGCCGGCGCCGGGGCTGATCCACCGCCAGCGGGCGTCCCGCCGGTCGGGTGCGTACCGGTACAGCGTCGCCAGGGCGGCGGCCATGAGCAGGGCCAGCGCCGGCCAGGCGAGCAGCCGCGCCGCCGTCCGCACCGCGCCGGGCGCGTCGGCCAGCGTCCGGGAGGCCAGCCCCGCGGCGGCGATGACGGCGCCGAGGGTCAGCGCGCCGCCGAGCACCAGCAGCACGCCGAGCCCGCTGCGGCGCCAGAAGCTGCGGGTCTCGTGCTCGTGGTAGGCCAGCGTCAGGGCGTCGACGAGGAAGGTCGCCGCGGTGGTCGCCGTCCAGAGCGCGACGAGCAGCCCGCTGATCCCGCGCCAGGTCAGCACCTGCCCGGAGGCGGCGGTGATGGTCGTGAGCTGGTCGGCGACGATCGGCTCGAGGTCGTCGGGCAGCGAGACGGCGAGGTCGGACAGCTGGTCCAGCGCCTGCTCGGGGGTGTTCAGCGCCCCGTAGATCGACAGCGCCGTGACCAGCACCGGTGCGATCGACAGGATCGCGAAGAACGAGATGCCGGCGCTGGCCACCTGCAGCCGGTCCCCGAGCACGTGCCGCGCGGTCCGGCGGAGCACCCGCCGCCACTCGCGGGCGGTCAGCCGGTGCGGTCCGGTCGCCTCGGCGCCCTGCCGGGCACCGTCCGGTGGGTTCCTCCGCGTCGGGACCGCCATGCCCGCTGCACTTCCCCCTCCGGTGTCCCGACACGCCGGGCCGGCCGCGTCGATCGCGCCCGCCTCCGACCGTGCCCACGCCCGCGACCGGCCGACGTCCGCCCGGCGCTGCTCAGAGCTCCGGCCCGGGAGGCGGGCCGAGGATCTCCACGCCGTGCAGTTGCGCCGCATGGGCCAGTGCCGCCGGGTCCACCGGTCCGGGCTCGGGCAGGCGCCGGGCCCCGGCCGGCCCGCCCACCGCGGCGGCGAACTGCTCGAACCCGCTGGGCGTGGTGATCTGCAGGGTGTGCAGGGGCTCGTCGGGAGCGACGAGGAAGGAGTGCGCCAGCCCGGCCGGCAGCAGCACGAAGTCGCCGGGACCGGCGACCAGCCGCTGCCCGTCGCACAGGAAGGTGGCCCTGCCGCCGAGCAGCAGGAACATCTCGTCCTCGACCGTGTGCCGGTGCAGCGGCGGGGCGAACCCCGGGGGGCTGCGGAACTCCACCACGGTGACGCGACCGCCGGTGTCGGCCCCGGTGGCCTTCACGGTGACCAGGCCGCCGAGGAACCACAGCGCGTCACCCTCGTCAGGACGCAGCAGCCGGGGACGGCGGGTCGGCGGAGCGGTCATGGCCGCACCTCTCCTCGGACGGCATCTCTGCGACGTACCCCGAGTGTGGCTCCTCGGGGGACGAGGTCAAGCCCGGTCACCTCGACCGGACGCGAGCCGCTCCACCAGCCGCACCGCTGCGCCGAGGTCCAGCCGCTCGCCCTCGGCCAGCGCCGCGGCGAGCCCGTCCGCGCTCAGGGCGGCCTCGGTGGTGGCCACGTACCGCTGGCCGTCCACCGGGTCCATCCGCAGCGGGTCGTAGCCGACCAGCCGGGCCGCGCTGCGCACCGCGCCCAGCAGGACGGCGCCCTCGCGCGGCGAGCCGGCGGCGGTGGCGGCGCCGACGGCCGTCAGCAGCCCGGCCAGCGTGCCGGTCGCGTCGCCCTCCCGGTGGGTCAGCTCGACCATCTGCCACAGCGACCCCAGGGCCTCCGGGGCCCGCCCCACGTCGGTCAGCACCTTCGCGCGGATCCACAGCACCGAGGAGTGCGCCCACGAGTGGCCGAGGCCGACCGCGAGGTCCGCCGCGCGGGCGAGGTGCGCCAGCGCGCCGTCGGGGTCGCCGGCGACCCGCGCGAACTGCCCGAGGGTCATCGCGATCTCGGCTTGCACCCACTCGATGCCCGAGGCGCGGGCCAGCTCGACGCCGCGGGCGATGTCGCGCTCGGTGCCGCCGTCGGGGTCGGCGTGCCCGATCAGCGCGCCGACGAAGGCGCGCAGCACCAGCGCCAGCGCCAGCACGCCGTCGTCGTCGTCGCCGGCCGCGGAGACGATCTCGCTGGTGCGCTCCCAGATGGAGGCGACGTCCCCGGAGAGGTAGGCCAGCAGCGCGTCGCCCAGCAGCGCACCGCTGCGCACGTCCGGCGCGGAGCCCGGGGTGGCCTCCAGTGCGGCGGCCAGCCAGCGGCGGCCCTCCTGCACGTGCCCGCGGCGGTACCACCACCACGCCACCGCCGAGCCGATCCGCAGCGCCACCTCGCCCTGGCCGGTGGCCAGCGCGTGCCCGAGCGCCGCACGCAGGCCGGGCTGCTCGGCGTCGAGCCGGCTTGCGCCGGCCGTCCACTCCGCACGGCGCAGCGTCGGCTCGAGCTCCTCGGTGAGGGTGAGCACGAACCGGGCGTGCCGGTCGCGGAAGCGCCGGTCCTCCTCCGCCGACAGGCCCTGCTCGGCGTACTGGCGCAGCGTCTCCAGCATCCGGTAGCGGCCGTTCTCGTGGTCGAGCTCGACCAGCGACTTGGCCACCAGCACCCGCAGCAGCGGCAGCGTCGCCCCACCGTCGACCTCGGGGGCGGCGACCGCGGCGACGGTGTCGGGGCCGAAGGTGCCCGGCAGCACCGACACCGCCCGGAAGACGGCGAGCTCGGCGGGTGCCAGCAGGTCGACGCTCCACTGCACCGTGGCCGCGAGCGTGCGCTGGTGCGGTGCGGCGGTGCGCCAGCCGCCCGACAGCAGGGCGAAGCGGTCGTCGACGCGGGCGGCGACCTCCGCCAGCGGCAGGGTGGTCAGGCAGGCCGCGGCCAGCTCCACCGCCAGCGGCAGCCTGTCGAGGGCGGTGCACAGCTCCCGGACCCGGCGGAGCTCCTCCGCCGAGGGTTCGGCCAGGTGCGGCGCGGCCAGCCGGGCCCGGTCGAGGAACAGGCGCTCGGCGTCGCTGCCGGGGCTGCCGGTCGGCAGCGGGCCGCAGGGCAGGACGGCCTCGCCGGGCACGCCCAGCGGTTCGCGGGAGGTGGCGAGCACGCGCAGCTCGGAGCAGCGGGAGAGCAGCGCGGCAGCCAGGGCGGCGGCGGCCTCGACGACGTGCTCGCAGTTGTCCAGCAGGAGCAGCAGCGGGCGCCCCTGCAGGGCGGTGGCGACCGCGCCGACCGGGTCGCCGGCGGTCAGGCTGACGCCCAGGACCGTGGCCACCTCCGCGGCCACCAGGTCCGGGTCCTCGACGCCGGCGAGCTCCACCAGGGCCGCGGGCGGCGCCCCGGCCGGCCGCCGCCGGGCCGCCTCCAGGGCGAGCCGGGTCTTGCCGCTGCCGCCGGGACCGACCAGCGTGACCAGGCGCTGGGCGGTCAGGGCCGTGGCCAGGGCCGCGAGCTCCGCCGCGCGGCCCACGAACGCCGTCAGCGGCACCGGCAGCGGGGCGAGCGGGAGCGGAACGGGCGGCACCGGAGCGGGCGCCGTGGCTGCCGGCGGGGCCGGGGGAGCCGGAGGTGCCGGCGCCGCGCGGGCGGCCGGGAGCGGTGCGGCGAGGTCGGCGTCCTGCCGGAGGATCCGCGCGTACAGGTCCTGCAGTGCCCGGCCGGGGTCGACACCGAGCTCGTCGGCCAGCAGCGTGCGGCCCTCGGCGTAGGCCTCCAGCGCCTCGGCCTGCCGGCCGCAGCGGTACAGCGCCAGCATCAGCGAGGCGCGCAGCCCCTCGCGCAGCGGCTTGGCCCGCACCAGCTCCTGCAGGTCCTCGACGATCCCGGCGTGCCGGCCCAGCCGCAGGTCCAGCTCGGCGGCCAGCTCCCGGGCGTCGAGCCGCAGCTGCTCGAGCCGCTCGGACTCCTCGACGGCGAAGGCGGCCGACACGTCGGCGTAGGCCGGACCGCGCCACAGCCCGAGCCCCTCGCCGACCGCGGCCCGGGCGCCCTCGACGTCGTCGCGGCCGGCCAGCTCGCGGGCCGAGCGCAGCAGCCGCGCGAAGCGCACCGCGTCGACGTCCTCGGGATCGGCGGCGAGCAGGTAGCCCGGATCGCGGGTGAGCAGCAGCGTCCAGCCGCCCGGCGCGGTGTCGGGCTCGAGCTCGCGGCGCAGCCGCGAGATCAGCGCCTGCAGCGTGCCCGACGCCGACGCCGGCGGCCGGCCGCTCCACACGCGGTCGGCCAGCACGTCGACCGGCACCGTGGTGCCCACGTCGAGGAGCAGGGCGGCCAGCGTCGCGCGGTGCCGGGCGGTCTGCCCCGGGAGCAGGGTGCCCGCGCGCCGGATCTCGACGGGACCCAGCACCCGGAAGGAGGTGGCGCTCATCGCCGCGCAGCCTAGGGGTGGGAGGTGACGGTTCCGCAACGGAGCGGGCCCGGAGCCGCCGGGACGGGCGACGACCCCCGACCAGCCGCGCAAGCGTGCGGCAAGGACCGGCCAAGCGGCCTCGCCGAGGGTGGTCGCGTCCCGCCCCGCACCATCCCCTGGAGCCTCCGTGCCGCACGTCCTGCCCGCCGATCTCACCGCCCGGCTGCGGGCCCGCCTCTCGTCGGGCGCCGCCGTCCTCGACGCCGGAGTCGTCCGGGTGGCCACCGCCGAGGACGTGGTGGCGGTGCTGCGGCTGGCCGGCCGGCACGGGGTGGCGGTGCGCGAGGGGACGGCGCCGGTGGGGCGGGCGCTGGTCGTCGACGTCGGCGCCCTGGCCGCGACGACGGTCTCCGCCTCCGGCTGGGCGCGCGTGGGCGCCGGTGTGCGCTGGCCGGCGCTGCTGGACGCGGCCGCCCCGTACGGGCTGGTGGCGGTCACCGGCGGCTGCGTCGAGGACCGGGTCGTCGACGCGGTGACCGGCGGCGGCGTCGGCCCCCTGGCACGCACCTACGGCCTGGCCTCGGACCGCGTCCGGGCGGTCGAGCTGGTCACCGGGGACGGCGTCCTGCGGCGGGCCACGCCGACCGAGGACGCCGAGCTGTTCTGGGGGGTCCGCGGCGGCGGGGTGGTCCTCGGCGTCCCCACCGCCGTCGAGCTCGACCTGCTGCCCGGCGCGCCGCTGGGCAGCGCCCTGCTGCGCTGGCCGGGACCGGAGGCGGCGCGGGTGCTGCGCGCGTGGCGGGACTGGGCCGCCGCGCTGCCGACCGACGCCGGCACCTCGCTGGTCCTGGCCCGGACCGCGGCCGGCGGGCCGGCCGTGACCGTCAGCGCCGCCTGGGCCGGGGAGCCCGAGGACGGCGCGGAGCTGCTGGCCCCCCTGCTGCACGGTGCACCCCCGCAGGCGCGGTCGGTCGGCGTGCGCCCGCGCGGCGACCTGCGCCCGGCCCCGGTCGGGCCGGTGGCCGGCCGGGAGTCCTCGCTGCTGCTGGACCGGCTGCCGGACGGGGCCGGCGACGCCGTGCTGCGCGCGCTCGGCGGTGGGCTGCCCCGCTGGGTGGAGCTGCGGCGGCTGGGCGGCGCCGTCGGCTGGTCCCCGCAGGTGCCCAGCGCGGTCGGCTCGCGCGACGCCGCGTTCGCGGTGCGGGTCATCGGCGGCGCGGGCTGCGAGCAGCGGGCGGCGACGGCCGCCTGCGCCGAGGAGCTGGCCGCGGCGCTGGGGACGGCGACGGGCGGCCGGCCGCCGGCGCACGGCCGGCCGGCGACCCCCGACGTGCTGGCCCGGTCCCACGCCCCGGCGGTCGCGGCGCGGCTGGGCGCGCTGGCCGCGGCCACCGATCCCCACCGCATCCTGGCCGGCGCGGCCACCCGCCCAGCGGGCTGACAGGCGCGTGCCACCGCGGTGCGAGCGCCGGGGCCGATCCTCGGGCTCCCGACACCGAGTCCGAGGAGCCGACCGTGATCACGTCCCTGTCCGACGCCGCCGACCTGGGCACCGTGCTCGGCGTCTGGGCCCACCCCGACGACGAGGCCTACCTCTCCGCCGGCCTGATGGCCGCCGCCCGCGACGCGGGCTGCCGGGTCGTGTGCGTGACCGCGACCCCGGGCGAGCAGGGCACCGCGGACCCGGTCGCCTGGCCGCCGGACCTCCTCGCGGCCGAGCGCACGCGCGAGCTGGCCCGCTGCCTGTCCGTCCTCGGGGTCACCGAGCACGTGTGGCTCGGGTACCGGGACGGGAGCTGCGCCGGCGTCCCGCCCGAGGAACCGGTGTCCCGGATCTGCGCGCTGCTCGAGGAGGTCGCGCCCGACACCGTGCTGACCTTCGGCCCCGACGGCTTCACCGGGCACCCCGACCACCGGGCGGTCGCGCGGTGGGTCGCCGCTGCCGTCGACCGCGCCGCCCCGGCGCGCACCCGCCTGCTGCAGGCGGCCTTCCCGGAGCGCCGGGTGGCCCGCTGGGGGGCGCTGGACGCCGAGCTGGGCGTGCACCTGCCCGGTTACCCGGTGACCGTCCCGGACGGCCGGCTGGCCGTCGACGTGGCGCTGGACCGGGCGCAGACGGCGCGCAAGGTGCGGGCGCTGCGGGCGCAGGAGACGCAGACCGCCGGCCTGGTGGCGGCGCTCGGCGAGGAGCTCTACGGCCGGTGGGTGGCCGAGGAGGCCTTCGCCGAGCGGCCGAGGCGGTCACGCGCGGGCGAGGGCCGCGTCGATCGCCGCCCGGGCGAGGTCCAGGACGGCGTCGCGGCCCGGTAGCCCGGCCGGCGGCGGCGGGCCCGGGGTGCGGCGGGCGTCGGCCGGGGCGTCCGGCGCGGCGTCGGCCGCGGCCTCCAGGACGGCGGCCGTCGGCCCGTCGCCGACCGAGCGCAGCAGCCGGGCGAGGTCGCGCAGGGTCGCCCACAGGTGCGTCCAGTTGCCCGTGCCGGCGAAGGCGTCGACGACCTCCCGGTAGCCGGCCAGCGCCTCGGTGGTCCGGCCGCCGGCCGCCCGGACGGTCTGCAGCCCGACGGCCGCGATGGCGACCAGGAAGGTGGCGCCCGAGTTCCGCCCGAGCTCGACGGCGCGCCGGTAGCGGTCCTCGGCGGCGTCCCGTTCCCCCGCCAGGGACTCGATCTCCCCGGCGACGTAGGCGCCCCAGGCGAGCATGGAGGGGGACCGCGCCGCCGCGAGGCCGCGCTCGTTCACCTCCCGGGCGGTGCCGAGGTCGCCGGCGTAGGCGGTCGCCAGCGCGGCCAGCCCGAGGTTCTCCCGCCCGGGCGGCGCCGCCGCGGCCGCGGCCAGGGACAGCTCGACGACCCGGGGGAGGTCCCCGCGCGCCAGCGCGACGACGGCGAGCACCGAGCGGCAGGCCCACGCCCCGAGGCGATCGCCGCCGGATGCGAGGCCGAGACCGGCCAGGGCGCGGTGCTCGGCGCTCGCGTGGTCGCCGCGGTGGTAGGCGGCCTCCGCCGCGATGCCCAGCGCCAGCGCCGCGCCCGCCCGGCCGGGCAGGGCGGGGTCCTCGGCCAGTTCCTCGGCCCAGCCCCTCAGCTCGAGCAGGTCGCGGTAGGCCACGGCGTCGAACAGCCCGCCGACCATGGCGGCCGCCGCGTCCACGTCGCCCCGGTCGCGTGCCGTCCGCCACGCGGCGCGCAGGTTGGCCATCTCGCGGCGCAGCACCGCGTCGGCCCGCGGCTCGTCCGCGGTCGCGAGCGTCCGGCCGACCCAGCCGAGCAGGTCGACGGCCCACCGCACCAGGTGGCCGGCGGCGTCGGCCTCCTCGCCGGCCGCGGCCAGCCGGTCCCGGCCGAAGGCGCGCAGGGTGGACAGCATCCGGTAGCGGGTGCCGTCGGAGAGGTCGGCGTCCAGCACCGAGGCGTCGACCAGGTGGGCGAGCAGTCCGCCGGGGTCGCCGGTCAGGCCGAGGTCGGTGGCGAGGCGCTCGGCCGTGGTGACGTCGGTGCCGTCGACGAAGACCGACAGGGCACGGAACAACCGCTGCTCGTCGGCACCGAGGAGCTCGTAGGACCACCGGACGGTGTCGCGCAGGGTCCGGTGTCGCGCGTCGGCGGCAGGCGCCCCGCCGCCCAGCAGGTCGAGCGCGCGGTCGAGCCGGTCGCGCAGGTCGGGCAGGGCGAAGCCGGACAGCCGGCCGGCGGCCAGTTCGATGGCCAGGGGCATGCCGTCGAGCCGTCGCACGATGTCGGCGACGACGTCGAGGTCGCCGCCGTCCGCGGTCAGCGGCCGGACCCGCCGGGCGCGGTCGAGGAACAGCGCCACGGAGGCGACGCCGGCCGGGTCCTGGCCCGGCCCGGGCAGGGGGAGGGGCACCAGCCGGAAGGAGTGCTCCGCGGCGAGGCCGAGCCGCTCGCGGCTGGTGGCCAGCACCGACAGGCGCGGGCACGCCGCCAGCACCTCCCCGACGAGGTCGCGCGCGGCGTCGAGCAGGTGCTCGCAGTTGTCGACGACCAGCAGGCCCTCGCCGTCGCCCAGCACGGCGAGGCAGGCGGCCAGCAGGTCGCCGGATGAGACGGTCAGCCCGAGGGCGGCGGCCAGGGCGTGCGGCACGGCGACGGGGTCGGTCACCGCGGCCAGCGGGAGCACGGTGGGCGTCCCGGCCGTCCGCGCCGCGATCTCCGCGGCCAGCCGGGTCTTGCCGACCCCGCCCGGGCCGACCACCGTGACCAGCCGTTCGGTGGCCAGCAGCCGGTGCACCGCGGCGATCTCGCCCGCGCGGCCCAGCAGGCGGGTCGCCGGCACCGGCCGCGGCCGCGACCGCGCCGGGACCGGTCCGGAGGCGCCGCCGGCCACCTCCCGCTCCAGCTCCGCGAGCGCGGGCGTGGGGTCCAGGCCGGCCTCGTCGGCGAGCCGGGACCGGTAGTCACGCCCGACGCGCAACGCCTCCGGCGCCTGGCCGGTGGCCGCCAGTGCCCGCATCAGCAGCAGGACCGCCGGCTCCCGCAGCGGGTCCTCCGCGACCGACGCCGCGGCCAGCCCGCAGACCTCCTCGGCCTCGCCCGCGGTCACGGCGGTGGCGATCAGGGCGTCGGTCACCTCCCGCCGCAGCACCGCGCACGCCTCCACCGACGCCGCGACGGGGGCGATGTGCGCCAGGTCGGCGAGCACCGGCCCCCGCCACAGCCCGTGCGCCTCACGCAGCAGGGCCGCGGCGGCCCCGGCGTCCCGGCCGGCGATCCCGCGTGCCCGGGCGAGCAGCCGGCGGGCGCGGGTGAGGTCCAGCTCGCCCGGGGACAGCGCCAGCCGGTACCCGGCCGGGCCGGTCTCCAGCCGGCCGGCCGCCGGGCCGAGGTCGCCGCGCAGCCGCGACACGACGCTGTGCAGCGCCTGGCGGCCGGACTCGGGGACCTCGTCGGGCCACAGGGCGTCGACGAGGGCGTCGACGGTCACGGTGCGGCCCTCGGCCAGCGCGAGCAGCCCGAACGCCGCCCGGCGCTTGGCGCCGCGGACGGCGGCCGGCGCGCCGTCGACGAGCAGGCGCAACGGGCCGAGCACCTCGACCAGGACCGGCGCGGGAGCCGGCGCATCCGTCATCGCCCACCTCCGGCGGCCAGCCTCCCGCCCCGCGGACGGTGGCGGAAGCCCGGTCACCGCGCTGCCAGCAGGTGCGAGGGCCGTGACAGCGCGCCCGGCGACGGTTCCCGCGTCCGGCAGGCGCCGGGCACCGCGACCGAGGAGAGCAGACATGGACCACAGCAGGGTGACGGAGTTCCTGGGGCAGTTCGTCCTGGACGCCGGGGCGGTCGGCGCGGCCGGTGGGGTGGTCGTCGGCCACCGCCTCGGCCTGTTCCGCGCGCTGGCGGAGGGGCCGGCCGGGCCGGAGGAGTTCGCCGCCCGCACCGGGTGCGCGCCGCGCTACGTCACCGAGTGGCTGAAGGGCCAGGCCGCCGGCGGCTACGTCACCTACGACCCGGCGACCGGGGAGTTCTCCCTGACCGAGGAGCAGGCCTTCTGCCTCGCCGACCCGAACGGGCCGAACCTGCCCGCCGCCTTCCTGGCCGCGCTCGGCTACCTGCGCGACGAGCCGCGGCTGACCGAGGCCTTCCGCACCGGCGAGGGCATCGGCTGGCACGAGCACGCCGAGGACGTCGCCGTCGGCTGCGACGCCTTCTACCGGGCGGGCTACGTCACCGACCTCGTCCCCTCGTGGATCCCCGCGCTGGACGGCGTGGAGGCCAAGCTCACCGCCGGCGCCCGCGTGGCCGACGTCGGCTGCGGGTTGGGCACCACCTCGGTGCTGGTGGCGCAGTCCTTCCCCCGCTCGACCGTCTGCGCGTCGGACCTGCACGACCGGTCGATCGACCTGGCCCGCAAGCGGGCGGCCGAGGCCGGTGTGGGCGACCGGGTCGAGTTCGAGGTCGCCTCGGCCCAGACGTTCACCGGCGGCGGCTACGACCTCGTGATGACCTTCGACTGCCTGCACGACATGGGCGACCCGGTCGGTGCGGCGCGTCGTGTCCGCGACTCGCTGGCCGCGGACGGCACCTGGCTGCTCGTCGAGCCCTACGCCCCCGACGACGTCGCCGGCACCCTCACCCCGGTCGGCCGGCTCTACTACGCGGGGTCGCTGTTCCTCTGCGTCCCGAACGCCCTGGCCCAGCACGGCGGGGTCGCACTGGGCGCCCAGGCCGGCGAGGCGGCGATCCGCCGCGTCGCGGAGGAGGCCGGGTTCACCCGCTTCCGGACGGCGGCGTGCACCCCGTTCAACGCCGTGTACGAGGTGCGTCCGTAGGCGGATCCCGGTCGGCCACCCGCCTGCGTGCGGGCGGGTGGCCGGATCAGGGCCGCGAGACGCCGTCGAGGTAGTACCAGCGGCCGTCCTCGCGGAGGAACCGGCTGGCCTCGTGCTGGGCGCCGCGCCTCGTGCCGCGGCCCCCCTCCCGGAGGTAGGAGGCGCGGAACTCGACGGTGCCCTCGGTCGCAAGGATCCCGCCGCCGGTGGTCGCCAGGACCTCCAGGGCGAGCCAGCGCACCCCCGGGTCGAGGTCGAGCGAGCCGGGGCGGGTGCGCGGGTGCCAGGTGGCCAGCAGGTAGGCGGCGTCGCCGACGGCGAAGGCGCTGTAGCGCGAGCGCATGAGCTGCTCGGCCGTGGCCGCCACCGCGGTCGCGCCGTGCAAGCGTCCGCAGCACTCGCCGTAGGTCAGGCCGGTCCCGCAGGGGCAGCGTCGGGAAGCCACCGGACCAGTGTCCCCGCGCCGTTCCCCGACCCCGGCTCAGGGTCTGCCCGGAGTGCGGGACCCGGGACGGTTCCGGGCGCTCCCCGATGGGCACCGCCGCGGACGCCCGGCAGGCTCGTGCCATGACCTCGACCGTTCCCCCCACCGCCCCGCACGACGACCGGCCGCCGGCCGCCCCGGCCGGGCCGCGGCTGCAGCGCGGCCGCACCGACACGATGCTCGGCGGCGTCTGCCGCGGGCTGGCCGACGCGACCGGCATCGACGTCGTCCTCTGGCGCGTCGGGTTCCTCGTCCTGGCCCTCACCGGCGCCGGGCTCCTGGTCTACCCGCTGCTGTGGGTGGTCCTGCCGGCGGCGCCGCTGCCGGCCGGCGCCTCGCCCGCACCGCTGGACCCGTTCGTCGAGCGGTTGCACGTCCGGCTCACCGGCGCGCTCTCCGGCTCCCGGCGGCGCTGACCGGGGTGCTCAGCGGCGGGCGGCGAGCTGTCCCGCCGCCCGGACGACGTACACGACCGCCAGCACCAGGAAGGCCGCGCCCAGCGCGGCACGCACGTGGTCGACGTCCAGTCCCGCGCGGCGCGCCACCGGCGCGGCGACCGCGTCGGCCACCCGGCCCCGCCACCCCTGCAGCCCGGCCTCGCCCATCGAGATCGCGTCCATGCCCGGCGCCCTACCCGCGCCCGGCCCGGAGTAGGCGCCGGCCGGGTGCGCCGCGGCCACCGTCCAGGGACGGACGCCGAGGGAGCCGGCGGAGCCGGGCAGCCGGCGGGCGCGCCTTCGACGCCGAGCGCCACCCCGGCCGCGGCGGCACCCGTGCCGCGGCCGGACGCGCTCCGGTGGGCCCGCGGTGCACGTCGGCGCGGTCGCCGTCTCCGGCGGCGTCACGGTGCGGACCGAGCCGCCGGAGCACCCGGGGCCGACCGGGGACCGACCCGCCCGCCGCGGCAGCCGGCCGATCCCGGGAGAGGGCGTCACCTCCGGCCGGGTGGGGCGTTGTACGGGGGGACCTGCCCCCGGCTCCACCGGAGTAGCCCGTGCGCCGTCCCCACGTCCGTCTGCTGGTCCCCGCCCTCGCCGCGCTGGCGCTGCTCCTGGGCCTCGCCGCGCCCGCGGCGGCGACGCCGCGGCCCGCCCACCCGCCGCAGCCGCTGGACTACGTCGCCCTGGGCGACTCCTACAGCGCCGCCTCCGGCGTCCTCCCCCCGGACCCGACCGCCGCGCCGCAGTGCCTGCGCTCGACCCGCAACTACCCGCACGTGCTCGCGGAGCGGATCGGCGCCCGGCTGACGGACGTGACCTGCGGCGGCGCCGACACCGGCGACTTCACCACCGCGCAGCACCCGGGGGTGCCCCCGCAGCTGGAGGCGCTGAGCCCGGAGACCGACCTGGTCACCATGACCATCGGCGGCAACGACAGCAGCGTGTTCATCAACTCGATCCTGCAGTGCGGAGCCGCCGGGCTCTCGACCCTCGGCCAGGGCAGCCCGTGCCGCGACCGCTACGGCTCCTCGTTCGAGGACACGGTGCGCACCACGACCTACCCGGCGCTGGTCCGGGCGCTGAGCGCCGTGCGCGCCGCCGCGCCCAACGCCCGCGTCGCGATCCTCGGCTACCCGTGGATCATGCCGGCCTCGGGCGGCTGCTACCCGCTCATGCCGGTGGCCACCGGTGACGTCCCCTACCTGCGCAGCCTGCAGGCGACGCTGAACGACGCGGTGCGGCGCGCGGCCGAGGAGACCGGCGTCCGGTACGTGGACATGAGCCGGGTGTCGGAGGGCCGGGACGCCTGCCGGCCGCTCGGCGTCCGCTGGGTGGAGCCGGTGCTGGTCGGCAGCAACCCGGTGATCGTGCACCCCAACGCGCTGGGCGAGGCCGCGATGGCCGAGCAGGTCCGGCAGGTCCTGCGGCTGCGCTGACGGGCGCGGAGGAGATCCGTCGGCGTCACGACATCGGCGTCACGCCGACGGATCTCCTCCGGTACGCGGGCGAAACACCGCGCTGGTTGCCTGGGCCGGCCGACCGCGACGCGCACCCGGGAGCCCCGATGACCAGCCGCCTGACCGAGCTCGACCGCGAGGCCCGCATGGGCGCGCTGGGCACCGAGACCAGCACCCGCGAGGTGCGCCGGATCAGCCTCGCCGACCTGCCGGCCCGCCGCGCCGAGGTCGCCGACGAGCTGTGGGCCGCGGCCACCGACATCGGCTTCTTCCAGGTCGTCGACCACGGGATCGCGCAGGAGGAGATCGACGGGGCCTTCGCCGCGGCCGAGGCCTTCTTCGCCCTCCCCGCGGAGGTCAAGGCCCGGCGTCCGCTGGACAAGGCGCTCAACGCCGGCTGGGAGTCCAAGACGCAGGTGCGGCCCTCGATCGGCACGCCCGACGAGAAGGAGTCCTTCCAGATCACCCGGCCGCACATGGCCGGCCGCTGGCCGACCGCCGAGGAGCTGGCCGGGTTCGAGCAGACGATGCTGGCCTTCGAGGCGCGGTGCCGGGCCGTGGCGATGGACGTCCTGTCCTGCTTCGCGCCCCGGCTGGGCCTCGGGGAGGACTTCTTCGCCGGCGCCCACGACCCGTCGGCGCCGGGATACCAGAGCACCCTGCGGCTGCTGCACTACTTCCCGGTGTCGCCGGAGACCGCCGCCCGCACCGACCTGTGGCGGGCCGGGGCGCACACCGACTTCGACTGCCTGACCCTGCTGTTCCAGCGGGCCGGTCAGGGCGGGCTGCAGGTGCTGCCCGGGGCCGAGGCCGAGGGGCAGGCGTGGACGCCGGTGGAGCCCTCCGACGACGCGATCACCTGCAACATCGGCGACATGCTGACCCGCTGGAGCGACGGCGTCCTCCCGTCGAACTTCCACCGGGTCAAGGCGCCCGGACCCGGCGATCCCCTCGGCTCGCGCTACAGCATCGCCTTCTTCGCGCAGGCCGACCGCGACGTCGTCATCGAGAGCCCGGCCGGCACCTATCCGCCGATCTCCGCCGGCGACTTCATCCTCGAGCGGATCCGCGCCAACTACGGCGGTTGACCGCTGCTGCGGGCCCGGTCCGCCGCGGCACTGCCGCCGTGTCGCCGCGGGTGCCGCGCTGCAGCGCGGCACCGGGCACCGGTCCGCGGCACTGCCGCGGCGCGGTGCCCGGCCCGGCACCACCACCGGCGGGTGCTCACCCCGGCAGGGGGCGGCAGGACCACCGCCCGTCGGCGCGCACGTACTGCAGCCGGCGGCTTGCGGTCTCCGCCGACGCCGCCCAGAAGGTCATCTCCCGGGGCCGCAGCCGGTAGCCGACCCACGAGCCGGCCGGGCCGTCCCCGGCGGGGCCGCAGGCGCCCCACCGCGCCACCCGCTCGGCGAGCGGCAGCCCGGCCAGCTCCGCGGTGTTCAGCTCCGCCAGCCGGCGCAGGTAGTCGCTGCGAGCCGCCCACGCCGCGGCCGCCTGCTCCGCGCCGTCGTCCACCACGTCTCCGCGGACCACCAGCTGCCGGCCGAGGTCCGGCCACAGGACGACGAGGGCCGCCCGCGGCTCGGCGGCCAGCTCGGCGACCTTCCGGCTGTCGCGGTGGGTGTGGAAGGCGAAGCCCGACCCGTCGAACGCGCTGAGCAGCACGGTGCGGGCGGCGGGGTAGCCGTCGGCGCCGATCGTGGCGAGCGTGACCCGCGGCCGCTCGGGGTCGTCGTCGGCCGGCAGCCACGCGCGGGCCAGCGCGAGCGGGTCGGCCGGGGGAGGGCCGTCGGCGTGCACCTCCCAGCCGGGGACCGTCCCGGGGGGAGCGCTCACCGGATGGCGCCCTTGGTCGGGCCGTCGTAGTCCGGGTTGAGCTTGCCCGGGTTGAGCAGCCCGTGCGGGTCGGTGCTGCGGGCGGTCTCGATCGTGCGGCCGAGCTCGAAGTCGACGTTCCACTGGTGCGGGTCGTGCACCCCCACCCCGAGCGCGCCCAGCGCCCGGATGCCGTCGCGGACCTGCTCGGGGCTGCGGTAGACCCCGGCGAGCATGCCGATCGGCACGGTGTGCCCGGCCTCGACGTGCAGCAGCCCGCCCTCGTAGACGGCGTGCACCTCGTCGATCCGCTCGACCAGGGCGTCGCCGGAGACCTCGACGTGGAAGAACACCCCGGGCCGCGACTTCTGCAGCCACTCGATCGGGTGGTTGTAGCTGAGCATGCTCAGCGACAGCGCGACCTGGGCGCCCTCCCGGACGGCCTCGACCCGCCCGCCGGCGCCCTCGACCAGCGCGGTGGCCGCCGTGACCGTGCGCGCGTCGGCGATCATCCGCAGGCTGGCGCGCCCGGCGGGGAACGCCGGGTCCGGCGGCAGGGTGGCGGTGATCTCCGGGGTGTCGGCCGAGACCAGCCGCGGCAGCGGCTGCAGCCGGCCCAGCTCGCGCAGCACCGACAGCGCGCGGCGGAAGTCCGGAAAGCTCGCGTACACCCCCCGCCAGTCCTGCAGCGGCTCCAGCCGCACCGTCGCCCGGGCGATCACCCCGGCGGTGCCGTAGTTGTGCACGTACCGCTGCGCCTCGTCGCCCTCGACGTGCACGAGCGCCGGGGAGCCGGTCGCGTGGACGACGTCGAGCGCCAGCACGAAGCCCATGTCGTTGGAGCCGTGCGCGATGGTGCCCGTGCCGCCGGAGCCACCGCCGAGGAACCCGCCCAGCGACGACTGCGCCGTCGAGGGGTACATCCACAGCTGCTGGCCGGTCTCGGCGGCGGCCCGCTCCAGCACCACCATCGGGGTGCCCGCCTCGGCGGTGATCCAGCCGTCGCCGAGCTCCACCACCGCCCGCGCGCGGGACAGGTCCAGCACCAGCCCGCCGGCCATCGGGATCGCCTGGCCGTAGTTCCCGGTGCCCTTGCCCCGCGGCGTCACCGGGACGCCGTGCCGGACGGCCGCGGCGACCACCGGCCCGACGTCAGCGGCGGTGGCCGGCCGGGCCACCAGGTCGGCGACCCCGAGCGGCAGCAGCTCGGAGATGATCGGGCTCATCCGCGCCCCGTCGACCGAGGCGCGCTCCCGGGCGCGCAGGTCGGCGGTCACGCCGCGCGCCCCGAGCAGGGCCACCAGCTCGGCCTCCAGGGCGGTGAGCGCGGCGGGGGACGGGGCCGGGGTGCCGAGGGGGGCACGGGCGGGGGACACGGTCACCGGGCCAGTCCAGCCGGGCGGGGTTCCGCCCGTGTCACCTCCGTGTCACGTCGGTGGGACACGTTCGGCACGAGGCTCTGCTCGGATCGCCGCCGTGAGCTTCTTCTCCGACGTCGAGCGGGACCTGCTCGTCGACGCCCGCACGGACCTGGCCGACGGCGTGGTCGCGCTGGACCTGGTCTCGCACAACGGCCGCGACCTGCCCGCCTGGACGCCGGGCTCGCACATCGACGTGGTGCTCGCCCCGGGGCTGGAGCGCCAGTACTCCCTGTGCGGCGACCGCGCCGACCGGTCCCGCTGGCGGATCGCGGTGCTGCGCGAGGAGAAGGGCGGGGGTGGGTCGCTGGCCCTGCACGACGACGTCCGCGTCGGGCAGACCCTGCGGGTCCGCGGCCCGCGCAACCACTTCGCCTTCGAGGTCACGCCCGGCACGCGGTACCGGTTCGTCGCCGGCGGCATCGGCATCACCCCGCTGCGCGCGATGGTCGCCGAGGCCGCGGCCGCGGGCGCCGACTGGACGCTCGACGTCGCCGGCCGCTCGCGGACCACCCTGGCCTTCGCCGCCGAGCTCGCCGCCGGCCACCCGGACCGGGTCCGGGTGCACGCCGCCGACGAGGGGCACCGGCTGGACGTGACCGCCCTCCTCGGCGCGCCGCGGGAGGACACCGCCGTCTACGTCTGCGGCCCGGCGCGGCTGATCGACGCCGTGACCGACGCGACGGCGGGATGGCCGCCCGCCGCGCTGCACGTCGAGCGCTTCACGGCCAAGGAGTTCGGCGAGCCGGTGTGGCCCGGCCCGTTCGAGGTCGAGCTCGCGCTGTCGGGCGGCACGGTGACGGTGCGGCCGGGGGAGTCGGTGCTCGACGCGGTGACCGGGTCCGGCGCCGTCGTCCTCTCCTCCTGCCGGGTCGGGACGTGCGGCACCTGCGAGACGCCGGTGCTGGAGGGCGCGGTCGAGCACCGCGACTCCGTGCTGACGCCCGCCGAGCAGGCCGACGGCGCGGTCATGATGGTCTGCGTCTCCCGCGCCGCGGGCCCCCGCCTGGTGCTGGACCTGTGACCCTCCTGCTGACCGGCGCGAGGGACCTGGACGGGCGCCGGGTCGACGTGCGGGTGGACGGGCCGCGGGTCGCCGCCGTCGCCCCCGCCCTGCCGCGGGAGCCGGGGGACGAGGTCCTCGACCTGGCCGGCTCGTGGCTGCTCCCGGCGCCGGCCGAGCCGCACGCCCACCTGGACAAGGCGCTGACCAGCCACCGGGTGCCCAACCGGACCGGTGACCTGGCCGGCGCGATCGAGGCGATCCGGGCCGTCGCCGCGGACTTCACCCACGAGGACCTCGTCGACCGCGCCACCCGCGCCGCGTCGGAGTACCTGGCCCACGGGGCGACGGCGATCCGCACCCACGCCGACGTGGGGGTGCACGCCGGCACCCGGCACCTCCGGGCGCTGCTGCAGGTGCGCGACGCCCTGGCCGGGACCGTGACGGTGCAGGTGGTCGCGCTGGTGTCGGCGCCGGGCACCGCCGAGGAGGCGGCGGCCGCCCCGCGCCTGCTGGCCGAGGCGCTCGACCTGGGTGCCGACGTCGTCGGCGGCGCGCCGCACCTGTGGGCCGACCGGGCCGCCGGGCAGGCGCTGTCCTTCGACGCCGCCGTCCGCGCCGGCCTGCCGCTGGACCTGCACACCGACGAGACGCTCGACCCGACCGCGCAGGGGCTGCTCGACCTGGCCCGGCGGGTGACCGCGACCGGCTTCGACCGGGGGGTGACCGCGAGCCACTGCGTGAGCCTCGGCGTGCACCCGCTCGACGTCGCCCGGGACACGGCCACGGCGGTGGCCCGCGCCGGCATCGGGGTGGTCGCGCTGCCGCAGACCAACCTCTACCTGCAGGGCCGCGACGTCCCCGTCGCCCCGCCGCGCGGGCTCACCGCCGTCCGGGCGCTGCTGGACGCCGGCGCCACCGTCGGCGCCGGCGGGGACAACCTGCGCGACCCGTTCAACCCGATGGGCCGCGCCGATGCCTGCGAGGCGGCGTCGCTGCTGGTCACCGCCGGGCACCTGTCGACCCGCGAGGCCTGGCTGGCGGTCAGCGCGGGCGCGCGGCGCTGCATGGGGCTGCCCGTCCCGGCGGTGACCGAGGGGGCGGCCGCGGAGTTCGTGGCGATCGCGGCCGAGAGCCTGGACGCCGCCGTCGCCGGGGCCGGCACCGAGCGGGTCGTGCTGTCCGGGAGCCGGGTGGTCGCCACCACCCGGGTGCGCCGCTCGGTGGCCCCGCTGGGGTCCCCGGGCAGCGCCGTGGCCAGGTCGTGATGCGGGGCGAGCGGCGTTCACCGCCGCAACACACCCACGAAACAGGCAGCACGGAGGGTGAGGTCCGTCCGCACCACGGGCCGGCGAGGCCGGTCCCCGAGCCCCGGAGCCGCCCGTGAGCGCACCCGCGCCGAGCAGGCCCGCCGGATCCCGGCCGGCCGCCGCGACCGATCCCCGGGTCCTGCACTTCCGGGACGTCGCCAAGACCTTCCCCGACGGCACCGTCGCCCTCGAGGGGGTCGACCTCGACATCCGGCGGGGGGAGTTCGTCACCGTCGTGGGCCCCTCCGGCTGCGGGAAGAGCACGCTGCTGCGGATCGCCTCGGACCTGTCCCCGGCGACGTCGGGGGAGGTGCAGGTCGACGCGCAGCGCATCGGCTACGTCTTCCAGGACGCCACGCTGCTGCCGTGGCGCTCGGTGCTGAAGAACGTGCAGCTGCTCGGTGAGCTGCACGGCATGGGCCGCCGCTCGCTCGAGCAGGCGTCGCGGGACGCGATCGACCTGGTCGGGCTCACCGGGCACGAGAAGAAGCTGCCCCGCGAGCTGTCCGGTGGCATGCGGATGCGCGCCAGCCTGGCCCGCTCGCTGACCCTCGACCCGGACCTGTTCCTGTTCGACGAGCCCTTCGGCGCGCTCGACGAGATCACCCGCGAGCGGCTGAACGACGAGCTGCTCGGCCTGTTCGCCGCCAAGCGGTTCGGCGCGCTGTTCATCACCCACTCGGTGGGCGAGGCCGTCTACATGTCGACCCGGGTCCTGGTGATGAGCGGCCGGCCGGGGCACGTCGTGGCCTCCTTCGACGTCCCGTTCGGCCCCGACCGCGACCCCGAGCTGCGGTTCACCCCCGAGTTCGCGGCCCTGTCCGGCGAGATCTCGCACGCGCTGCGGGAGGGCCACCGGTGACCGCGACGCACACCGACCAGCGGGGGAGCGATGTGACCACCACCGAGCAGGACAGCGGGACCGTCGCGGCCCCGGAGGAGCTGGTTCCCGCCGGGACGGCGACGCCGGTCCGCCGCCGGCGTCGCCGCGGCGGCCGGTGGCTGGACGTCGCCGCCCCGGTCGCCGTGTTCGCCGCCCTGATCGGGCTCTGGTACGCGATCACCTACCTGCTGCTGGACCCCGGCCGCCGCTTCCTCATGCCGCCGCCGCAGGACGTGATCACAGAGGCCTTCCTCGACGGCCCGACGATGGAGAAGATCGGCACCGCGCTCTGGAACACCGTCGAGGTGACCTTCACCGGCCTGGCCATCGCCATCGTGATCGGCATGGTGTGGGCCGTGGTGATGAGCCAGGCGACGGTGGCCGAGCGGTCGCTGTTCCCCTACGCCGTCGCGCTGCAGTGCATCCCCATCCTGGCGCTGGTCCCGCTGATCGGCTTCTGGTTCGGCTACGACTTCCCCGCGCGGGTGATCGTCTGCGTGCTGATCGCGCTGTTCCCGATCGTGTCCAACACGCTCTTCGGGCTGCAGTCGGTGGACCGCAGCCAGCACGAGCTGTTCGACCTCCACGGCGCCGGCCGGCTCACCCGGCTGGTCAAGCTGCAGTTCCCGGCCGCCATGCCGGCGATCTTCGCCGGCTTCCGCATCTCCGCCGGGTTGTCGGTGGTGGGCGCGATCGTCGGCGACGTCTTCTTCCGGCAGGGCCAGGCCGGCCTGGGCATCCTGCTCGACAACTTCCGCTCGCGGCTGCAGGGGCCCGAGCTCTTCGCGACGATCATCGTCGCCGCGCTGCTGGGCATCGCCACCTTCGTCGTCTTCGGCTGGCTCGGCAGGCTCGCCGTCGGCCGCTGGTACGTCACCGGCCGCGACCCGGCCTGACGCAGGACCACCCCGCCCCTTCACGTACGGCGCCCCGCTCCGCGGGGACGCCGTCCCACCCCACCCCTGGAGGAGTTCCCGTGCGCAGGACCCGCACCTCGATCGGCCTCGCCGCAGCCGCGAGCCTCGCCCTCGTCCTCTCCGCCTGCGGCGGGGACGACGACGGGGGCAGCGGCTCCGCGGCGCCCGCCGGACCCAGCGGCGACGTCGGCGAGACCGACCTGGCCGCCGCCGGTTGTCCCGACACCGTCGTGATCCAGACCGACTGGAACCCCGAGGCCGAGCACGGCGGCATCTACCAGCTGGTCGGCGACGACTCCGCGATCGACGCCGGCGCCAAGTCGGTCACCGGCACGCTGGTCGACAGCGAGGGCGCCAGCACCGGCGTGCTCGTCGAGGTGCGGGCCGGCGGTCCGGCGATCGGCTTCCAGGCCGTCAGCGCGCAGATGTACTCCGACGACGCCATCACCCTCGGCTACGTCGACACCGACGAGGCGATCCAGCTGTCGGGCAGCCAGCCGACCGTCGGCGTCCTCGCCCAGCTGGAGAAGTCGCCCCAGATGATCATGTGGGACCCGGAGACGTACCCCGACGTCGACGAGATCGCCGACCTGGCCGGCACCGACGCCACGGTCCGCTACTTCGAGGGCTCGGCGTACATGGACTACCTCGTCGGCGCCGGCATCCTGCGGGAGGACCAGCTCGACGGGAGCTACGACGGGACGCCGGCCGCCTTCGTCGCCTCCGACGGCGCCGACGCCCAGCAGGGCTACGCCAGTGCCGAGCCCTACATCTACGAGAACGAGGTC
This sequence comes from Trujillonella humicola, assembly GCF_046233715.1. Lineage (NCBI taxonomy): Bacteria > Bacillati > Actinomycetota > Actinomycetes > Geodermatophilales > Geodermatophilaceae > Trujillonella > Trujillonella humicola. The sequence continues at coordinate 25,372 of NZ_JBJNRJ010000029.1, forward strand.
GACGCCTGGGGCAGGCCGGTCGAGTACCAGCTCGTCCACGACGCCGGGTTCCAGGTCTACGCGTCGTCGCTGTCGGTCCGCGCCGACCAGCTCGAGGCCCTGTCGGGCTGCCTGACCGAGCTCGTCCCGCTCATGCAGCAGGCCGACCTGGACTACATCGACGACCCGGCCGGGGCGAACGAGCTGATCCTCGAGCTGGTCGAGCAGTACGACACCGGCTGGCAGTACAGCGAGGGCGTCGCCGAGTACTCGGTCGCGACCATGGACGAGCTCGGCATCTCCGGCAACGGCGAGGACGACACCCACGGCAACTTCGACGAGGCCCGGCTGCAGACGCTCATCGAGCAGACGACGCCGATCTTCACCGAGCAGGGCACCCCGCCGGCCGAGGGCCTCACGCCGCAGGACATCGCCACCAACGAGTTCATCGACATGTCCATCGGAGCCGTCTGACCGCGCCCGTGTCCCGGGTCTCCTCCGGCGGGGGGAGACCCGGGAACGAGCGGGGCCCGTGGCGGCGTTGTCCTCCGTGGATGCGCTCGCCGGAGCGCGCGAGCGAGGAGAAGAGATGGACTACCTCAAGCGGCTGCAGGACGAGCGGCCGGTGCTGTTCTGGGTCGTCCTGCTGGCGGGCTTCTACTTCGCCTTTCAGGTCCTCCTGCTCGTGGCCTCGCTCCTGCTCGGCGGCTTCTCGCTGCCGGCGTGGGCGCCGCTGGCCCTCGTCCTCGGCGGCCTCGTGCTGGTCGCCCGCCGCCAGCAGGGCTCCCGCTAGCCCGGCGGCGGCAGGTCGCCGGCCGCCGCGGCGGTGATCCGGGGCAGGGTCAGCATCGCCTTGAGCGATCCGAGCAGCCCCAGCCCGGCGACCGCGGCGGCGCACCAGGCCCCCGCGCCGACGCGGCCGGCGTCCCAGCCGGCCTCCGCGAGCAGCACCAGGACACCGGCGACGGCCGGGGCCGCCGCCGCCAGGGCCAGGACCCCCGCGACGCGGTGGGTGCGCGCCCGCCGCCAGGGGAGCAGGCCGGCCAGCAGCAGCGCGGTCCCGGCGGCCACGACGGCGACCGGCGGCCACGGGCCGTCCTCGAGCAGCGCCGCGAACCCGGGCGCCTCGAGCCCGTCCCGCATCAGCGACGCGCCCAGCGCGCCGTCGGCATGCGTCCACGGCAGGACGAGGCTCGCCGCCGCCGCGCCGCCGGCCCCGAGCAACGCCACGCCCGCGACGGGGTCCCGCCGCCGCAGCACCACGAGCGGCGCGGCCGGGGCGCCGGCGCGGATGCTCTCGCCGTCGTCCTCGTCGCCCTCGCCGTCGTCCTCGTCGTCCGGCTCGGCCGGGAAGCCGAGGATGTCGGGCGCGGCGGGCCCGTCCGGCCCCGGCGGCGCCGCCTGCGCGGTGTTGCCCTCGAACCGGTGGAGCCGCACGCGCAGGGTCATCGGGGCCTCCGACAACGACAGGGGCACGGGGAGGTGCCCCGGACGCAGGATAGGTCTGCCGCCCCGTTGCCGGTACCGGAACGGCCCGTACCCGTCGGCGCGCCGCCTCCCACCTGCGGGGCGGCGCTGACACGCTGGTCGGACACGACGGGATGGCGTCCCGCCAGCCGCGTCCGCCGACAGGGACGGAGATCCTGAGATGAGCGAGCCCCACCGGGACCGGCCGCCGGCGAGCGCCGCGGCTGACGTGGCCCTGATCACCCGCGCGGTGACGGTGGCGGCCGGCGTCGAGTCCTCCGGGAGCGACGTGCTGGTGGTGCGGCCCGAGGGGCTCCTGCCCGGGACGTCGGTCGGGCCGGGCGATCTGGTCGAGGTCTACTGGGCCGGGACCGAGGAGGAGCGCTCCCTGCCGGCGAAGGTCACCGAGGTGTCGGGGAACGGGTCGCCGCTGTGGCACCTGTCGGTGACCGGTCCCAGCGCCCGGAGCCGACGGCGCAAGGCGGTGCGGGCCGCGGCGGTCCTGCCGGTGACCGCTCCGTGGGCGGGCGGGCAGCTGGCCGGGGTGACCGAGGACGTGAGCGAGGCCGGTCTGCGGGCCCGGGTCGACGGGTGGGGCCTGCCGCCCGACCACGGGACGATCCTCACCGTCGCGATCGCCCTCGGCGAGCAGGACGTGGTCACGGCACGGGGCCGGGTCGTCCGGCTGCAGGACCGGGCAGGGGAGTGGGTGATCTCGCTGGAGTTCACCGACCTGCCCGAACGTGACGCCGATCGCGTGCGCCGGTCGGTGTTCGCCGCGCTCCGCGAGCAGCGGGCCGCCGAGACCGCGGACGACTGACCCGGCGTCACCGCGTCGGTCGGTCCACCTGCGCCGCCAGCCGGGCCAGCCGCTCGTGCACCTGGTCGACCACCACCGGCGCCTGCGGGTCGCACAACCGGGCGCCGTCGGCCACCTGCTCGCCGCCCACCCACACCTGGTGCAGGTTGCGCAGCGAGCAGGCCAGCACGTAGGTGCCGTAGGCGTCCCAGACCGGCCCGGTGTCGGGGTCGCGCGGGTCGACGACGAGGAAGTCGGCGAAGCGGCCGGCCCGCAGCGTGCCCACCCGGTCGTCGATCCCCAGCACCTCGGCCGAGCCGCGGGTGTGCAGCTCGAGCACGTCGCGCACGGGCAGCGCGGCGGGGTCGCGCCAGGTCGCCCGGACCAGGGCCAGCCCGGTCCGCATGTTGGCGAAGGGATCGCTGACGTCGGTGCAGGACTGGTCGTCCAGCCCGATGCCCACCCGCATGCCGAGCTCCCGGATCCGGGGGACGGGCGCGACCCCGGAGGCCAGCCGGCCGTTGCTCATCGGCTGCCAGCTCATCCCGCAGCCGGCCGCCGCAGCCGCGGCGACGAGCTCGTCGGTGGTCTGGACGAAGTGGCCGAAGACCAGGTCGGGGCCCAGCGCGCCGGCCTCCTCGTACCAGGCGAACCGGGCGCGCTGCGCCTCGACGTCGTGCGGCGTCTCCAGGAAGTGCGGCTGGTTGAGCAGCCCGTGCCGGCGCATCGCCGCCACCTCGAGGTCGGCCGCGGAGGGATCGTCGGCCCACTGCACCGTGCCGCTCACGGCGACACCGAGGTGCAGCGCCGGATCGGCGTCCCCCGCGGCGTCCACGACGTCGTCCAGCTGGGCCAGCGCCTCGGCCGGGGCGACGCCGCCCTGGCCGAGCATGACGCTGTGCACGTGCCGCAGGCCTGCGTCGGCCTTGGCGCGCAGCTGGGCGTGGGTGAAGGCGGTGTCGGGCAGCGCGGCCTCGTACCGGGCCCGGTCGTCGCCGGTGCCGGCGGTGAAGGGCAGCCCGGCGGAGGTGAAGTCGTAGGCGGTGGTGACCCCGTTGCGCACGAAGTCCTGCGCGCCGTGCCGGGTCAGCCAGTAGACGTCGTCGGCGTCGGCCGCATCGGTGTACCGGGTCATCGCCTCGATCCAGCCGTACAGCGAGCGCTCCGTGCCCAGCCCGCGCGAGGCGGAGGTGAACAGGTGGCTGTGCGCGGAGACGAAGCCCGGCCCGACCAGCCGCCCGGGCAGCTCGAGGACGCGCGCCGCCGCCGCGACCAGGTCCGCGGGCGGGTCGCCGGGCTCGATCGCGGCGATCCGGCCCCCGCCGTCCACGGTGAACCAGCCGCGGAAGGGTTCGGGCCGCTCGGGGTCCATGGTCAGCAGCACGGCGTCGCGCACGAGGAGGCGGGTCACGCCCGCACGCTGCCCGGCCCGCGTTGCGTCCCGGTGACGCGCACGTCACCGGGGCGTGCGCGCCGCCAGCAGCTGCCGCAGCCGCCCGGCGACCCCGGCCTCGGGCGTCGTCTGCAGGACGCCGTCGCGGACCACCACCCGCCCGCCGACGACGACGTGCCGGGGCCGCCGCCCGGGGGAGGCCCACAGCAGCCCCGCGACCGGATCGGCCACCCCGGCGTCGGCCACCCCGGTGACGTCCCAGCACACGAGGTCCGCGCGGGCGCCGACGGCCAGCCGGCCGAGATCGGGGCGACCCAGGCCGTCGGCCGAGCCGCGGGTCGCCCAGCCGAGCACCTCCCGTGCGGCCACCGGCCGGCCCGCCACGGGCGCCACCTGCATCGCCAGGCGGGCGTCGGCGAGCAGGTGCCCGGCGTCGTTGGAGCCGCCGCCGCTGGTGCCCAGCCCGACCGGGACGCCCGCGTCGGCGAGCGCCGCCATCGGTGCCACGCCCCAGCCCATCGGCAGGTCGCAGCCGGGCGCGTGCGTGGCGGTCACCCCGCTCCCCGCCAGAGTGGCCACTTCGGCGGGGGCGACGTCGCAGAGGTGGGCCAGGGTCACGTCGGGCGCCAGCCAACCCCAGTCCGCCAGCAGCTCCAGCGGCCTGCGCCCGTACCGCTCGAGCGCCGCCACCACGTCCACCTGCTCGTTGGCCTGGGTGCGCCGGCGCAACCCGTGCCGTGCGGCGACGTCGGCGAGCAGCCGGAACGTCCGCGCGCCGTCGCTGTGCACCCCCGCCGGGCCGACGGCGACCTGCAGCACCCCGTCGGCGGTCACCCCGCCGTGCGGCACCAGGGCGGCGGCGATCGCGTCCGCCGAGGCGGCCGCGGCCTCCGCGGCGTCCCCGGCGCTGCCGCGCACGAAGACCAGCCGCGCGCCGGTCTCCCGCGCGGCCCGCGCCGCGGCCCGGGCCAGCGGTACGCCGCCGTCCGCCGCGTCGCGTGGCCAGGTGAGGTGGTGGTCGGCGACGGTGGTCACCCCGCACAGCAGCGCCTCGGCCAGCCCGGCCGACGCCGCGGCGTGCACGAGCTCCTCGTCGACGCCCGCGGCGGTGTACGCCGCGGCCATGGCCGGCAGCCACCGCGCCATCGGGACGCCGCGGGTGCCCGGCAGCGTGCGGAACGCGGTCTGCAGCAGGTGGTGGTGGGCGTTGACCAGCCCGGGCGTGACGACGCAGCCCGAGGCGTCGAGCACCGCGCCGTCCGCGTCGTCGGTCCCGGAGCCGATCGCGCTCACCCGGCCGTCGTCCCCGCAGGTGACGGTGGCGCCGGCGCGCTCCTCCCCGGTCCCGGTCCACACGGTGACGGCGGCGCGCACGCTGAGCACGGGGGAGGACCCTGGCAGGCCGGTGTTCCGGCCGCGTGACGGCGGGCCGCCCGCGCGACACCTGCCGGCAACGCGGCGTCCCTAGCCTGCCCGGGGTGGCGACCCGACTGCTCACCGAGCTGACCGCGCCGGCGCTGGCGGAGGCCCTGCGGCCCGACAGCGTGCTGGTGCTCCCGACCGGCGCGATCGAGCAGCACGGCCCGCACCTGCCGGTGGCGACCGACCTGATCACCGCGCAGTCGCTGGCCGAGCGGGCGGTGGAGCGGTTCGGCGACGAGCTGGACCTGTGGCTGCTGCCGCCGCTGGCGTACACGAAGTCCAACGAGCACGCCTGGTCGGCGGGCACCTTCTGGCTGTCCGCGCACACCCTCACCGCGGTGCTGCGCGACCTCGGCCGCAGCGTGGCCGCCACCCCGGCCCGGCGGCTGGCGTTCCTCAACGGCCACGGCGGCAACTCCGCGCTGCTGCAGGTCGTCGCCCGCGACATCCGGGTCGAGACGGGGCTGGCCACCTTCACGCTGCACCCGCGGCCGCCGGTCGATCAGGGCGGCACCAGCCCGGCCGGGGAGCTGGGCATGGGCGTGCACGGCGGGTTCGAGGAGACCTCCCTGATGCTGCACCTGCGCCCGGACCTGGTGGACATGGGGAAGGCCGGCCGGTGGGTGCCCGAGCACCTGGCGGGCTACCGGCACGTGCGCTTCGGCGGATCGGTGGCCTTCGGCTGGACGTCGGACGACTTCGGCCCGGACGGGGTCATCGGCGACGCCCGCGGGGCCACCGCGGAGGACGGGGCGCGACGGGCGGAGCAGGCGGTGGCCTACCTCGGCGAGGCGCTGGGCGAGGTGGCGCGCTTCGACCCCGCCCCGCCGACCGCGGCCGGAGGGTGGGCGGCACCGCGCGGACGGACGGCTTCGTCACGAGTCGACCCTCTGGTCCCCCCGACCACAGGAGACACGGACCGTGCCCGCGAGGTCACCGTCCGGGAACGTCCCCGTGGCACCGTGGGCCCGTGACCGCTGCAGCACCCGGCGTGCCGGACGACCCGCGCGCGGGCGGCACCCCGCCGCGCACCGCCGAGCACGACCGCCTGGCCGAGTCGGCCGGCATGGCGTCGCCGTGGCGCACGTGGGGCCCCTACCTGGCCGGCCGCCAGTGGGGGACCGTCCGCGAGGACTACTCCGAGGACGGCGACGCCTGGAACTCCTTCCCGTTCGACCACGCGCACGCCCGGGCCTACCGCTGGGGCGAGGACGGGCTGGGCGGCATCTGCGACCGCTTCGGCTTCCTCAACGTCTCCGTCGCCCTCTGGAACGGCCGCGACCCGATCCTCAAGGAGCGCCTGTTCGGCCTCACCAACGAGGAGGGCAACCACGGGGAGGACGCCAAGGAGTACTGGTGGGCCGTCGACGGCACCCCGACGCACTCCTGGATGCAGTGGCTCTACCGCTACCCGCAGGCCGAGTACCCCTACGCCCAGCTGCGCGAGGAGAACGCCCGCCGCAGCCGGCTCGAGCGCGAGTACGAGCTCGCCGACACCGGTGTCCTGGACGGCGACCGGTTCTTCGACGTCCAGGTCACCTACGCCAAGGCCTCGCCGGAGGACGTCTGCATCGTCGTCTCCGCCACCAACCACGGGCCCGAGGCGGCTCCGCTGCACCTGCTGCCGCAGGTGTGGTTCCGCAACACGTGGTCCTGGGGCGGCGACAAGCGGCAGGGCCGCATCGACCAGCTCCTCGCCCCGACCCTCACGGTGCCCGGCCTGGAGGCCGTCGAGTGCGAGCACGGCTACCTGGGGCGCTACGTGCTCGCGGCGGAGGGCTCGCCGGAGGTCCTGTTCTGCGAGAACGAGACCAACGCCGTCGCCCTCTTCGGCGAGCGGCGCAACTCCACGAGGTACCCGAAGGACGGCATCAACCGCCGGGTCGTCGCGGGCGACCGCTCGGGGGTCAACCCCGCCGACACCGGCACCAAGGCCGCGTTCTGGTACCGGTGGGACGCCGTCGCGCCGGGGGAGACGGTGACCGTGCGGCTGCGGCTGCGGCAGGCCGACCCGGACGACGCGGTGTTCGGCGCAGACTTCGACGCGGTGCTGGCGGCCCGGCGGGCCGAGGCCGACGAGTTCTACGGCACGGTCATCCACCCGGGCCTGTCCGACGAGGACCGGCACGTCGCGCGGCGTGCCTACGCGGGCCTGCTGTGGACCAAGCAGCTGTACCGCTTCGACGTCTCCCAGTGGCTGGACGGCGATCCGGACTTCTCGGCACCCGAGAGCCGGCGCAGGCGGGGGCGGCGCAACTCCGGCTGGCGGCACCTGGCGCTGGCCGACGTCATCTCGATGCCCGACGAGTGGGAGTACCCGTGGTTCGCCGCGTGGGACACCGCCTTCCACTGCATCCCGCTGGCGCACGTGGACCCGGACTTCGCCAAGGAGCAGCTGGTCCTCATGTGCCGGGAGTGGGCGATGCACCCCAACGGCCAGCTGCCGGCCTACGAGTGGGCCTTCGGCGACGTCAACCCCCCGGTGCACGCCTGGGCCGCCTGGCACGTCTACCGGATCGACGGCTACCGGGACCGGCAGTTCCTCATCCGGGTGTTCACCAAGCTGCTGCTGAACTTCTCCTGGTGGGTCAACCGCAAGGACGCGACCGGCTCGGGTCTGTTCGAGGGCGGCTTCCTCGGCATGGACAACATCGCCCTGTTCGACCGCTCCGCGCCGCTGCCGCCCGGCTACCGGCTCGAGCAGTCCGACGCGACGAGCTGGATGGCCTTCTACTGCCAGCAGATGTTCAAGATCGCCCTGGAGCTGTCCCGCTTCGACCAGGCCTGGGACTCGACCGCCACGAAGTTCCTCGAGCACTTCCTGTCGATCGCGCAGGCGATGAACAGCTTCGGCACGCACGAGGAGTCGCTCTGGAACGAGGAGGACGGGTTCTTCTACGACGTCCTCGTCGCCCCCGACGGCACCGCGGAGCCGCTGCGGGTGCGCTCGATGGTGGGCCTGCTGCCGATCCTGGGCGCCACCGAGGTGCCCGCGTGGATCCAGTCCGAGTGCCCCGACGTCGCCAACCAGCTGCGCTGGCTGCAGCGCCGGCGCCCGGAGCTGATGGGCCCGCTGCTGAGCCGGTCGGCGCCCGAGGGGCGCAAGATGCTCCTCTCGCTGGTCGACCGGGACCGGCTGGAGCGCATCCTGCGCCGCATGTTCGACACCGACGAGTTCCTGTCGCCCTTCGGCATCCGCTCGCTGTCGAAGGCGACCGGGCAGGTGTTCGCCCAGGTCGGCGGGCGCGACGTCTCCATCGAGTACGAGCCGGGTGAGTCGCGCACCAAGCTCTTCGGGGGCAACTCGAACTGGCGGGGACCGGTGTGGTTCCCGGTGAACGTGCTGCTCGCCGACAAGCTGCGCACGCTGGGCCGCTTCTACGGGGACTCGTTCACCATCGAGATCCCGACCGGCTCCGGGCAGCGCCGCACGCTGGTGGAGGCGGCCGACCTGGTCGACGGCAGCCTCACCGGGCTGTTCCGGCCGGTCGAGGGCAAGCGCCCGGCCGACGGCAAGCGGATCGAGGCGACCGAGTCGCCGCTGTGGCAGCGGCACCCGACGTTCAGCGAGTTCTTCGACGGCGACACCGGCGAGGGACTCGGCGCCTCCCACCAGACCGGCTGGACGGCGCTGGTCGCGCACCTGCTCAACCCGCGGCTGCCGCCCGACCCGCGCTTCTCCTGAGGCCGGCCGCCGGGACCCCCTGGACGGGGTGTTGTGGCGGCCCGGTGCCCTCGGCGAGCGTGGGGCACCGGAGGAGGTGCGCGATGCCGTGGTGGGCGTGGCTGGTCGGCTGGGCGCTGCTGTCGGCGGCGGGGGCCGTGTGGCTCGGGGCCGCCGCCTCCGTCGCTCGGCGCCGCGAGCACGCCCGCCGGGACGACGACGTCCCCGAGACCGCGGCGCGCCCCCCGTGGTGGACCGCTGCGGGGTGAGCCGCCGGCGTCAGTTCCCGGGGCGGGGAGCGGCCGCCACGACCTGGCGGAGGGTGTCGTCGTCACGGGCGACCCAGGCGCGGCCGTCGTCGCCGAGCACGATGGGCCGCTGGATCAGCCGCGGGTTCTCCGCGAGCACGCGGATCCAGGCGTCGGCGTCGCGCGGGGCGTCCCGCAGCCCGAGCTCCTTCGCGCGCGGCTCGGCCATGCGGGTGATGTCCCAGGGGTCCAGGCCCAGCGCGGCGAGGGCGGCGCGCAGCTCGTCCTCGGTCGGCGGATCGTCGAGGTAGCGGCGCAGGCGGTAGCCGACGCCGGCCTCGTCCAGCTGCGTCTTCGCGGTGCGGCACTTCGAGCACGACGGGGTGAACCAGACCTCCACGCCTCCGGACCCTAGGCGGCCGGGTCGGTCGACCGGGCGCCGGGGACTGGTGCCTGGTGCGGCATTGGGCATCTGGCCCCGGCCGAATTGCTCTTCTGAACCCGGGGGGTTGGGGCGGGGGCGTGTCCGGCGAGGTGCGCCCAGG
>NZ_JBJNRJ010000029.1:34898-52433 GCF_046233715.1 Trujillonella humicola
GGGGGCGGCGCGCGCCCCCGCGCCCGCCCCGCGCGCCCGCCCCCCCCCCCCCCCCCCCCCCCCCCCCGCCCCCCCCCCCCCCCCCCCCCCCCCCCCCCCGGGGGGATAGGGTCGGGCGAGTGTCCGGCGAGGTCCTCCGAGGACGACGAGGGAGGTTCCGCCCCGTGATCGACCACGAAGCCGGCGGTGGCGACGACGCCCCGGCCGCGCCGCCCGTCCCGTCGTTCGCCTCGCTGCGGTCGGTGCAGCGGCGATCGGCGATCGACCTGCTCGTCCCGCCCGCCGAGCCCTCGGCCCTCGTCGACCCCGTGGCGCCGGTGGAGCTCGGCGAGCCGGCGCGGTCCGTGCCGCGCGTCGCGGGCCCGGCGACCGGTCCGCGTCCCGCGCAGTGGGGCGACCTGTTGCGCCTGGGCGCCCGGCTGGGCGCCTGCCTGACCGATCGGCTGCGCGGGCTGCTGCGCGGCTGATCCGCCCGGAACGGCAGAGGGGCCACGGCGCAGCGCGCCGTGGCCCCTCTGTGGTGTCCGTGGATCAGACGGCGCGCACGTTCTCCGCCTGCGGGCCCTTCTGGCCCTGCGTGACGTCGAACTCGACCTGCTGGCCTTCCTCGAGGGACTTGTAGCCGGTGCCGCTGATGGCGGAGTAGTGGCAGAAGACGTCGGCGCCGCCGCCGTCCTGGGCGATGAAGCCGAAGCCCTTCTCCGCGTTGAACCACTTCACAGTGCCGGTGGCCATGCTGTTCTCGTTTCCGTGCTGGGAGGTGTCCGGGCCGGCGAGTCGCCGGTCCGGGGTCGCCGCACCGACCGGCAGGACCGAGAGGAACGTCAGGCAGAGACGACTGCGGACGTCCGAGAACGAAGCAGAGGTACGACAGCGACCGGGACCCACTGTAGTCGACCCGCGTCCGGGATTCGACGGCTCGCCGCCGATCGACCCCCGGACGAGGGGGACGTCACCAGCGCAGCGGGTGCGTCTGCCGGGACTGGGCGGTCCGGCAGGCCCGGCAGTTCCCCCACTCGACCAGGGCCAGGGGCGTGGCCGGGCCGCCGCACTCCGGGCACTCGGCGGTCCGGGGGCCCTCCGCCCGCGCGTCGGCGACCTGCCGGGCGCGCTCCTCGTGCCGGGTCTCGTCGCCCCGGCAGGGGCAGCCCAGGTGGGCGTCGGCGCACAGGCCGCGGTGTGTCGCCATGGAGGCCCCCTCGGATTTCCTGTGACGCTACCCCGGGGGCCGCCCGGATCCGGTGCACCCGGCGGAGGATCGCCGGATCGGGTCGGAGCGCCGCCGGGAGCTGTCGGCGCCGTGGGCGAGACTGCACGGGTGCACCGCGTCCTGCTGCGGCGGCTGGACGGCGGCCGCGCGGAGCTCTCCGAGCGCGCCGGACACGGGCCGGCCACGGTCACCCGCGTGGCGGTCGAGGAGCTGGCGGACGTCGTCGCCGAGCGCGAGCGGGGTGGGGACGTCCGCTGGGTGTGGGACGACACGACCCGCTGGTACCCGGCCCTGCTGGCCGCCGGGGTGCGCGTCGCGCGCTGCACCGACCTGCGGCTGTGCCACGCCGTCCTGCACCGCTCGCCGCTGGTGGACCGCGCGCTGCTCGCCGGCGCCGACGCCCCGGGCTGGACCGCGCTCGCCCCCGCCGGGCCGGGCGAGGCGGCGCTGTTCCCGCTGGCCGACCCCGCCGACGCGCTCGACCCGGCCGCCGAGGACGAGCGCCAGCAGGCGGCGCTGGCCGCCTCGCCGCACCGGGCCCGCCTGGCGCTGCTGCTGGCGGCGGAGTCCTCCGGCGCGCTCGCCGCCGCCGAGATGACCGCGGCCGGGTTGCCCTGGCGCACCGACGTACACGAGCGGCTGCTCGCCCGGGCGCTCGGGCCACGGCCGGCCGCGGGCGCGCGGCCGGCCGTGCTGGAGGGGCTGGCCGCCGGCATCCGGGCCGCGTTGCGGGCACCGGAGCTCAACCCGGACTCCCCGGCGGAGCTGCTGCGCGCGCTGCGGGTGGCGGGGCTGCGGGTCGAGGACACCCGGTCGGAGACCGTCGAGCGACTCGAGCACCCCGTCGCCGCGCCGCTGCTGGAGTACCGCCGGCTGTCCCGGCTGATGACCGCCAACGGCTGGGCCTGGCTGGACGCCTGGGTGCGCGCGGGCCGGTTCCGGCCCGTGTTCCTGCCCGGCGGGGTGGTCACCGGCCGCTGGGCGTCGCACGGTGGCGGCGCGCTGTCGGTGCCGGCGGCGGTCCGCTCGGCGGCCGTCGCCGACGACGGCTGGCGGCTGGTCGTGGCCGACGTCGCCCAGCTCGAGCCGCGGGTGCTGGCGGCCATGAGCTGCGACACGGCGATGGCCGAGGCGGCCCGGTCCGCCGACCTCTACGCGGGCATGGTCACCGCCGGCGCGGTGGCCACCCGCGCCGAGGCGAAGGCCGGCGTGCTCGGCGCGATGTACGGCGGCACCCGCGGCGAGAGCGGCCGGATGCTGCCCCGGCTGGCCCGCCGCTACCCCCGCGCCGTCGGCCTGGTCGAGGAGGCGGCGCGGGCCGGCGAGCGCGGGGAGGTGGTGCGCACGCTGCTCGGCCGCGGCTCCCCACCGCCGTCGGGTGCCTGGGCCCGGCAGGAGGCGGACCTGGTGGACGAGCCGCCGCGCCCGGGAGGCGGCGACGACGGCGATCGCGAGCGCCGCGCGTGGGGCCGGTTCACCCGCAACTTCGTCGTCCAGGGGACGGGTGCGGAGTGGGCATTGTGCTGGCTGGCCGACCTGCGCAACCGGCTCTGGCGCCTGGGGGAGGAGCGACCGGGGGAGGGCCGGGCGCACCTGGTCTTCTTCCTGCACGACGAGGTCGTCGTGCACACGCCCGCGGCGCTGGCCCCGGCCGTGGCCGAGGAGGTGGCAGCGGCGGCGGCGACGGCCGGCCGGCTGCTGTTCGGCGGGTTCCCGGTGGACTTCCCCCTCGACGTCGCCGTCGTCGGCTCCTGGGCCGAGGCCGGATGAGCGAGGACCCCCGCAGCCGGGCGGCTGCGGGGGTCCTCGGGGTGGCTCGGCCGGAGGGGTCAGTCGCCCCGCTCGGCGTCCAGCGCGGCGGCGACGCGGCGGTGCGCCGCCCAGATCTCCTCCGGCAGGCCCGGGAAGAGCTTCAGGTGCTCCTCGCGGTGGCCCATCTCCTGGCACCAGCGCTCGGTGTCGATGGTGAGGACCCGGTCCAGGTCGCCCTCGCGCAGGTCGACGCCCTCGAGCTCGAGCTCCTCGGCCAGCGGCACGATCCCGACCGGCGTCTGCCGCCCGGTGACCTCGCCGTTCTTGAGCTGCATGAGCCACAGCAGCGGGCGCAGGTTGTCGCGGTACCCCGGCCACAGGAAGTGGCCGTCCTGCGGATCGCGCTGGAACCAGTTCACGTGGGCGAACAGCGGCTGCTCCGTCGCGGCGCCGATCACCTTGAGCCAGTGCGCGGCGTAGGCGGCCTCCGGCGTGGCCATGAACGGCCGCATCGACATCGGGTCGTAGCGCAGCACGCCCTCGGTGCCCTCGGCGGCGAAGGTCGCCTCCGCGCCGAGCGTGAGCCCGTCGTAGACGCCCTCGGCGAGGTCGGTGATCGCGCGGATCAGCGGCTCGCGGTCGCGCGTGCGGCCACCGAAGATGATCGCGTCGACCGGCACGCCGCGGGGGGTGTCGAAGTCCGGCGCGATGTTCGGGACGTTGGCCAGCGTCGTGGTGAACCGGCTGTTCGGGTGCGCCCACGGCGCGCCCTTCTCGGCCTCGGACCGCTCGCTGATCAGCGTGCCCTGCCAGTCGCGCCACCCGGTGACGTCGGCCGGCGGCTCGGGGCTCTTGCCCTCCCACCAGACGTCCTGGGTCTGCTCGTTGTAGGCGACGTTGGTGAAGATCGTGCCGGTGCCCTCGGCGATGGCCTCGACCGCCGTCGGGTTGGTCGCCTCGTTGGTGTCCTTGGCGACTCCGAAGACGCCGTACTCGGGGTTGATCGCGTAGATCCGCCCGTCCTCGGGGTCGACGCGCAGCCAGGCGATGTCGTCGCCGTAGAACGTCACGTGGTAGCGGTCGCCGAGGACGTCGGGAGCCAGCGTCATCGCCAGGTTGGTCTTGCCCGACGCGCTCGGCATGCCACCGCAGATGTGGTACTTGCGGCCGGTCTGCTTGTCGGTGATCCCCAGCAGCATGAACTGCTCGGCGAGGAACTGCCCGGAACGCCAGCCGTCGTAGGCGCCCTGGCGCAAGCCGTGGGCGATCTTGCCCAGCAGCGCGTTGCCGCCGTAGGAGGAGCCGTAGTGCAGGATCGTGCGCTCGTCGGCGACGGTGACGAAGTAGCGCTGGTCGTCCGGGGTCCCGTGACCCAGGTTCTCCAGGTCGCCGGTGACGTGCACGCCGCGGACGAAGCTGTCCTGGTCGGCCAGGTCGTTGACGAACTCGGCGCCGACCCGGGCCATGCGGTTCATGTGCAGGACGACGGTGCGGGTGTCGGTCAGCTCGACCCCGGTGGCGTACTGCTCCAGCGGCGAGCCGGGCGGGGCCATGAGGTAGGGGACGACGTACATCGTCTTGCCGGCCGAGGCGCCCTTCATGCGCTCGGTCAGCAGCGGGCGCATCTCCGCGGCCGGCTTCCAGTTGTTGTAGACGCCCTTGTCGGCCTCGTCGTTCGTCGCGACGACGGTGCGCTCCTCGGAGCGCGCGGTGTCCTTGGGGTGGCTGCGGGAGTAGTACCGGCCCTCCCCGGCGGGCTGCAGCTCACCGGCCTCCAGCGCCTCCCGGACCAGCCGGGCGTCGTCGGAGGCGTGCACCACCTCGACGCGGGCGGCACCGGTGTGCTCTGCCCACTGGCGGACGAAGTCGCGGACGCGACTGTTCTTCACCCCTGCTTCGTCGAGCACGGCGTCAACGGCTGCCACGACTGCACCTCTCCCTCGCGGGACATCCACTCATCGCGCCTCCCGACGTGCGCGCTGCGGCCCGCTGGGTCGGCAACTTACCGAGCCTGCCCGGGCCGGCCGACGGCAGTGGGGGCGGAACCACCCGTTCCAGGACGGTTCTGCGGCGCTCTCCGGGGCCCGTAGGTCGTCTGGGACGTCTGCATGCCCAGGTGGGACCGCCGACGGGGCCCGCGGGTGTGTGATCCGCCACCATCCGCACGGCGGGGGGAGCCGCCGCCCTACACGGGAGGTGCCCATGGCGGCGTCGGCCGCGCCGGTCGCGACCTGACGAACGGGTCGCGCCGGATTGTCACGACTCGATAACGCGACTACCGTGGCCGCGTCCGTCCGGCAGTCGCGTCCCCGACCGGGGGAGTCCGGGCGGGCGCCGCCGAGTCGCCACGGGCCCCCTCGTGGCGAGCCGGGGACCCACCGCAGTACTGGGGTGAATCCCGTTCCGGACCCGTGTCCGGGGTGGGTAGGGCTGCTTCCCGCCCGAACCCGTCAGCTAACCCGGTAGGCGGCCGACGGAAGAAACGGAGAGCCGCCGGATGGCGTGCCCCTGCCCCGCAGCCCGACCCCGCTCCGCCCGGTCCTCCGGGAGCGGGGTCCGCCCGCGCAGCTGAGCGCCCGCGGCCGTCGGCCGCCGCCGCTCCACCTGTTCCCCTCGGCCGAGCACAGGCGCTCGGGCGGCGCCCGCGCCGCTGATCCGGAACCCGTGGAGCCCGGCCCGCCCGCCGCCCCCGCTGCCCGCCACCTCTGCAGCGCGGTCATCCCCGCGCTGCACCCCGGACCCCTGGAGCACCTGTCCCAATGCAGCACCCTCCCACCGACGGCGACGCGGGCACGCGCGTCGATCCCGAGACGGCCCCGCTGACCGTGGCGCTGCCCGCCCGGGCGGCCCGCCGCCGTCCCGCTGCCCCGCGCCGCCGGCCGGCCCTCTACGTCGGGGTGGCCGCGGCGGGCGCCGTGCTCGTCAACGTCCTGGTCGGCGTGGAGCCGGCCGCGCAGGCCGAGGCCGAGCCGTCGGAGTCGGTGGCCGTGGCGCGGGCGCTGGGCCTGACCGCGCAGAGCGCGCCGGCGCAGGCCGAGCCGGACCTGCAGCCGCTGTCGGAGCTCGCCGCCAGCCGGGGGTCGCGGGACGCCGCCGAGGCCGCGGCGGCGCAGGCCCAGGCCGCCGCCGACCAGGCCGAGCTCGACCGCCGGCGCGCGGAGGAGGAGGCAGCCGCGGCCGCCGCCGCTGCTGCCGCCGCCCAGGCGGCGGCGGAGGCCGAGGCGGCTGCCGCGGCGGAGGCGGCCGCGGCGGCGGAGGCCTCGGGCGGCTCGGGCGGTGCGGCCTCCTCGGGTGGCTCGGCCTCCTCGGGCGGCTCGGCCTCCTCGGGCGGCTCGGCCTCCTCGGGCGGCTCGGCCTCCTCCGGCGGTGCGGCACCGGCCGCGGGCGGCACGGCGGCCACCGCCGTCGCCCGGATCACCAACACCGCCGGACCGGTGTCCTCGCGGGTGCAGGCCGCCGCGAACGCCGTCGTCAGCAACGTGCCCGGCGCCGGCTCGATCTCCCTCGGCGGCACCCGGCCCAGCGCTGCCGACCCGCACGGGCACCCGTCGGGCAACGCGCTGGACTACATGGTCATGTCGAACAACGCCCTGGGCGATGCGATCACCGCCTACCACATCGCCCACTGGGCCGAGCTGGGCGTGGAGTACATCATCTGGGAGCAGCGGATCCTGCAGTCGCCGGGCGGCTCCTGGTCCACGATGGCCGACCGGGGCGGGGTCACCGCCAACCACTTCGACCACGTGCACGTGAACTACCGCTAGGTCCGGCGGGCGCCGGCCGGTGGCGCTGCCCGGCGGGAGCCGCCGGGTCAGCCGCGGCCGCGCGGGGAGCCCCGGCGGCCGCCGAGCGCGCGGCCGGCGGCACGGCCGGCGGCGCGGCGTCCCCCACCGGCCGGTCGCCGGTCGCCGTTCCCCCGCCCGGCCGGCCCGCTGCACGGCCGGCAGGTGGTGAAGCGGGGTGCGACCGGGCCGCCGCACGTCCGGCAGGTGGCGGCGCGGACGGTGGAGATCGCGCGCGGCAGCAGCAGGGAGATGCTCTCCGCGCACTCCTCCTCCACCCAGGCGGCGTCGTCGTCGGTCAGCCCGGCCACACCCGGGAACCGGCGGAGCAGGGTCTGGGCGTCGCGGGCGGCGGCGGCCGCCTGCTCGAAGTCCTCGACGGTGCCGCCGCGGGGCACGTCGGGCAGCACGGTCTCCGGCGGGACGGGGAGGCCGACGGCGTGCTGCAGGGCCGCACGCGCGAGCGTCAGCCAGCGGGTGCGGCGCGGCGGGTCGTAGTCGACGGCGAGGTTGACCAACCGCCACACGGTGTCGAGGTCGCCGGCCGCGCCCAGCGGTCCGCGCAGCAGCGCCTGCACGCGCAGCACCAGGCTGCTGACGTCGTCGGCGGTCATCGCCTCGTCGCGGGTGGCCGACCGCGCCCAGGCCATCCACCGGGTGAGCGCCTCGGGCAGGTCGACGGCCTCGACGGCGCCGAGGTCCTCGAGCTCCGGCCGCAGCCGCGGCGCCCGCTTGGGCAGATCGCTCACGGCGTCGCCGCGGGCCACCGCGGCACCGGCGGCCAGCAGGCCCTGGTCCGGGCGCAGCCCGGTCACGCCGGTCAGCACGCCCACCCGGCCGTGCCCGGTGAGCCCGTACCGGCCGGCCCGCCCGGCGATCTGCGCGGTCTCCCAGGACCGCAGCGGGCGCACCCGCTCCCCGTCGAACTTCGTCGTCTCGGCGAACAGGACGGTCGTGGCCGGGACGTTGATCCCGTGCCCGATGACGTCGGTGGTGACCAGCACGTCGAACTCGCCGGTGGTGAACTGCTCGATCACCTCGCGGCGCGTGGCCGGGGGCAGCGCGCCGTAGAGGACACCGACCTTGCCCGGCCGGTGCGCGTGCAGCGCGGCGGCGACGGCGTAGACGTTCTTGCGGGAGAAGGCGACGACGAGCGTCTGCGGCCGCACCGTCTCCGGCCGGACCGGCGCGTGCAGCACGTCGAGGCGGGACAGCCGCCGGTGGGCGACGACCCTGACGTGCTCGGCGTCGGACACCAGCGGCTTCAGCAGCAGGTAGGCCTCGGCGGCGGAGATGAGGTGCATCTCGCGGTACTCGCCGGTGAGCAGCAGCCGCGCCCAGTGGTGGCCGCGCTCGGGGTCGGCGACCCAGTGCGACTCGTCGAGCACGAGCAGGTCGCCGCGCATCGGCGCCTTCTCCACGGTGCAGCAGACGATGGGCGCGCCGGGGTCGATCTCCTCCTCGCCGGTGGACAGGCCGACGGTCCCGGCGGGCAGGGTCGCCGAGAGCTTCGCGTAGGCCTCGTGGGCCAGTTGCCGCAGCGGCGCGGCGTAGACGCCGGACCCGCCGGCGGCCAGCGCCTTCAGCGACTCGTAGGTCTTGCCGGAGTTGGTCGGGCCGAGGTGGAAGACGACCTCGGCCGGGCGGACCGCCCGGACCGGCAGCGAGGGGGCCGCCCCCTCCACCCAGCTCTGCTGCGCCAGCCGCTCCTCCCGCGCGGCGGCGCGGGAGGCGTCGCGGGCGGACTCGCGGCCGGAGCGGTCGCGGCGTCGGGCGGTGTCGGTTCGGGGCGCGGTCACGGGCAGGCAGGGTCCTTCGGGGGCCGGGTGCGGTGGGCACGGGGGAGGGGTCGACGCCGCTCGGCGGGCGGACCTCCACGGGTCAACACCGGGACGACCCGGTCCATGCCCGTGCGCCGGCCAGCCTAGGCCCCCTCGGACCGGGCACCGGCCGGGACCCGGGCGGTGCCCGGTCCGGGTCCGGGGCCGGGCCACCTGCGAGACTCGCCGCGGGTGACGTCCGGTACGGCGGGGTAGTCCCGGGATCCGGCCCCGGCGTGGCCGTGGAACCCCCGCGCCGGGGCCGTGACCGACCCCGGTGGCAGGTGCGCGGCAGGGGCCGCGGGTCGGAGCGGGGAGGCAGGGATGGAAGCCGCGCTGTCGGCGGCCTGGCTGCCCGCCGGTCTCTCCGCGACCACGCTGGCCCTGCTCCTGCTGGCGGCGTTCGCGGCCGGCTGGATCGACGCGGTCGTCGGGGGCGGCGGCCTGCTGCAGCTCCCGGCCCTGCTGCTGGTGCCCGGGACGAGCCCGGTGCAGGCCCTGGCCACCAACAAGCTGTCGTCGGTGTTCGGCACGACCACCAGCGCCGTCACCTACACCCGGCGCGTCCGCCCCGACCTGCGCACGGCGCTGCCCATGGCCGCCGTCGCGCTGGTGGCCAGCGCGGCCGGTGCCTCGGTGGCCGCGCTGCTGCCGGCCGACGTGTTCAAGCCGGTCATCGTGGTCGCCCTGGTCGGCATCGGTGCGTTCACCCTGCTGCGCCCGTCGCTGGGGGAGGTGACCGCGCTGCGGTACACCGGCCGCCGGCACCACGGCACCGCGATCGGCATCGGCGCCGTCATCGGCTTCTACGACGGGATCCTGGGGCCCGGCACCGGCTCGTTCCTGGTCTTCGCGATGGTGTCGCTGCTGGGCTACGACTTCCTCAACGCCAGCGCCAAGGCCAAGATCGTCAACGTCGCCACCAACCTGGGCGCGCTGGCGGTCTTCGTCCCGACGGGGTCGGTGTTCTGGGGGCTGGGGCTGCTCATGGGCGCGGCCAACGTGCTCGGCGGCTACACCGGCGCCCGCACCGCCACCGCCCGCGGCAGCCGGTTCATCCGGATCGCGTTCCTCGTCGTCGTCTCGGCGCTGATCCTGCGGCTGGGCGCGGACGTGTGGAGCGAGAACCTGCGACCGCTGTGGTCGTGAGCCGGCCGGGAGGGAGCGGCGCGCGCGATCGGCACCGGGCCTCCCGCGGTCACGCCAGGCGCGGCCGCACCTCGCGGGCGAAGACCTCCAGCTGCCCGACCGGGTCGCGCACCGGCCACAGCAGCACCCGCTGCACGCCCGCGTCGGCGTAGGCGGCCAGGGTCGCGGCGCAGGCGTCGGGCGTCCCGACGAGGACCCGCCCGGCGAGGTCGGCCGGGTCGCGGCCGAACGCCGGACCGAGGTCGTCGGCGAGCACCGCCCGGGCCTGCGCGGCGTCCTCGGTGACGTGCAGGTACATCGACGAGAGCGTGTCCGGGAACGACGCCGGGTCACGGCCGTGCGCCGCGAGGTGCCCGTCCAGCCGCGCGCGGGCCTCGGCGAAGCGCTCCGGGGTGGTGTTGAAGGCCGAGGCCAGCCAGCCGTCGGCGACCGCCGCGGCCCGGCGCAGGCGCGCGTCGGAACCCCAGCTGCCGGACCAGATCTCCGGCGGCCGCGCCGGCAGGGGGCCGAGGCGGATCCCGGTGCCGGGATAGACGTCGCCGTCCTCGGCCGGTTCGCCGCGGACGAGAGCGCGCAGCAGCCCCAGCCCCTCGTCGAAGCGGGTCCAGCGCTCCTCGAAGGGCACCCCGACCGCGCGGTGGTCGTCGGCGGAGGCGCCCGGCCCGACGCCGCCGACGACCGGTCCGCCGGCGACGGCGGCCAGCGAGGTGAGGGCCTTGGCGAGGACGACGGGGTGGCGCACCGTCGGCAGCGCCACGCTGGTCACCAGGGCCATGTCGCCGGCGTGCTCGGCGACCGCGGCCAGCGCGACGACCGCGTCCAGCCAGTCGCGGTGCCAGACGAGGTGGTCGCTGGCGGCGACGGCGTCGAAGCCCAGGTCCCGGGCGCGGGCGGTGCAGGCGCGCAGCACGTCGGCCGGGGCGGTCCCGCCGCCGAGGTCGGCGACCGGCAGGTGGACCCCGAACCGCATGGCACTCCCCGTACGTCGTGGCCGCCCGGGTCCGGACGGTCCGCAGCGATCCAAGCAGGTGCGCCGGGGCCGGGCGGAGCGGGCGGGGCGGGACCGGGCAGGCTGACGCCGGCGCCGGCCGAGGTCCGGCCGGTGCCCCGCCCGCCCCGAGGGAGAGGACCTGCGGTGAAGCTCCTGCTGCCCGACTCGCTGCCCCTGGCCCCGCAGCTGCCCGACGGGGTCACCGCCGTGATCTACCCGGCGGGTGCGCCCGTCCCACCGGAGCACCGCGACGCCGAGGCGCTCGTGGTGTGGGGCAGCTCGGTCGCCGACCTGGCCGACGCGGCCGGGGACATGCCCCGGTTGCGCTGGGTGCAGTCGCTGGCCGCCGGGCCCGACGCCGTCCTGCGGGCCGGCTTCGCCGACGACGTCGTCGTCACCTCGGGCGCGGGCCTGCACAGCGCGACGGTGACCGAGCACGCGCTGGCGCTGCTGCTGGCCCTGGTCCGCCGGCTGCCGGCGGCCGCGCGGGCCCAGGCCGAGCACCGCTGGGCACGCGAGCTCGGTGGGTTGCAGCCGCTGCACCCCGAGGGGGCGGTGACCACGCTGCTGGACGCCCGGGTGCTGGTCTGGGGCTTCGGCGCGATCGGGCAGACCCTCGCCCCGCTGCTGCGGTCGCTGGGCGCCGACGTGCGAGGGGTGGCGCGCTCGGCGGGGGAGCGGTCGGGCTTCCCGGTGGTCGCGGAGGCGGACCTGGAGGCCGAGCTGGCCGGCACCGACGTCCTGGTGATGGTGCTGCCCGCCACCGACGCCACCCGGCACGCGCTGGACGCCCGGCGGCTGGCCGCGCTCCCGGCGCACGCGCTGGTGGTCAACGTCGGCAGGGGCACGACGGTGGACGAGCGGGCGCTGGCCGGGGCGCTCGGCGCCGGCCGCCTCGGCGGGGCGGCGCTCGACGTCACCGAGACCGAGCCGCTCCCGGCGGACTCGCCGCTGTGGGACGCCCCGGGCCTGGTCCTCACCCCGCACGCGGCCGGCGGCCGGCCGGTCGGTGCCGATGCCCTGATCGCGGCGAACGTCGCGGCCCTGCGGGAGGGCCGGGACCTGCGCAACGTCGTGGAGCGCTGAGCGGCTCCCGCGACCTGCGCCCGCGTCAGGCGGACAGCGAGCGGCGCTGCAGCTTCAGCCGGCGCCGCTCGCGCTCGGACAGGCCGCCCCAGATGCCGAAGCGCTCGTCCTGGGCGAGCGCGAACTCCAGGCACTCGGCCCGGACGGTGCAGCCGCTGCACACCCGCTTGGCCTCCCGGGTCGAGCCGCCCTTCTCCGGGAAGAACGCCTCCGGGTCGGTCTCGGCGCACAGGGCGTCCAGCCGCCACGGCTCCTCGCCGGCGTCGGCACCGGCCCAGGCGGGGGAGGGCACCCCCTCGGGAGCGGCGAAGCCGTCCCACGCCTCGGCGGGCGCGGGGTCGGGCGCGTACCAGTGGTCGGTGAGGGTCGAGCCGGGGATGAGGCTCAGGTGGGAACGCGTGGGGGAAGGCACGGGGGGCTCCTCGGGACGGGTGCGTGGCTTCGTCCGTCAGGTGTGACGGAGGGGTACGCCCTGGCTGCTGTCCGTCACGTTACGGAGGCGGGATCGCGCGGTGCATCGCCGCAAAGCAACGAAACGGCGCCGTCCGCTTGGCGGATCCTGCCCGCTCGGCCCCGCCTGGGGTCAGGTCGTGCCGGGGAGGTCCGGTCCCTGCCGGCCGGCAGGGCGCAGCCTGCCCAGCCAGGCCGCCAGGCGGCCCACCGGGAGGGCCGGCGCGGGCTCGGGTACCTGCCGGCGCAGGGCCGCGCGGCGCTCCTCCAGCTCGGCGACCTCCGCGAGCAGCCCGCGGCGCCGGGTCGCGGCCTCCCGGTCCAGGCGGTCGCGCGCCGCGGCCGCCGCATCGTCGGCCCGGCGCCGCTGCTCGCGGCCGGTGCCGTGCAGGGCGACGATCTCGGCCCGGGCGGCCGCCACCGCAGCCGAGGCGTCCTCGGCGGCCCGCCGGCGGGTCCGGGCGGCGGCGTCGGCAGCGCGCTGCTCGCAGCGGCGCACCTCGGCCAGCCGGGTCGCCACCTCGGCGCAGGCCCGGTCCCGGAGCGCCCGCCCCTCGGCCCGCGCGCGGTCGGCCTCGGCGGTGGTCCGGGCCGCGAGCGCGGCGGCCCGGGCGGTGGTCGCGGCGGCCCGGGCGGTGGCCGCGGCCAGCGTGCGGGCCGCCTCCGCGCGCAGCGCGTCCGCGGCCGCGGCGGCGGCGTCCCGCTCGGCGCGGGCCTCGGCGCGGATCTCCTCGGCCTGGTCGGCGGCGTCGGCCAGCAGCGCCCCGATCCGGCGGGAGGTCCGCAGCAGCTCACCGCCGCCGGCCGAGTGGCTGCCCAGGGCGCGTGCCTCGTCGAGCTCGGCCCGCAGGCGCAGGTGCCGGCCCATGAGGTGCTCGAGCTCCCGCTCGGCCGTCGCGAGCTCCTCCTCGGCCCAGCGCACGTAGGTGTCCACCTGGAAGCGGTCGTAGCCGGCGACGGCGCGGGTGAACATCGGCGCGGCGCCCAGGACGTCGGCCAGGTCCCCGGCGACGTTGGGCCGCCGCGGGCCGGCCGGCTCCGCCTGGACGACCGCCGCGCGGACCGTCTCGTCCACCGAGAGCCCGAGGCCCATGGGTGCTCCCTCCGCGGTCGGATCTCCGGCTGCCGACGCTAGGGCCGGGGGGGCCGCCGCGGGGCTGCCCGCAGAGCCGCTCACCCGGAGGGCGGCGGGGACGACCCCGATCGGGGTGCCCGGCCGGGCACCGCTCGCGCAGCGTGACGCGGAAGCGCCCGGCCGGGGGATCGGCCGGCGCGGCGAGGTCGGGCAGGGTCGGGGGCGTGCCCGCCACCCCGACCCCCGCCCCGGGGGAGATGACCGTCCCGCCGCTGTTCGGCTGGGAGCAGCTCGCGGTCGTCCTGCTGGTGCTGGTCGTCCTCGTGCTGGCCGTCTCCCTGGTCGCGGCGGCGCGGGCCGGCCGCGGGAACCGGGCGGAGTTCGCGGCGTGGCTGGAGGCGCGGTCGACCCGGGACGGGACCGGGCGGCCGGGCTGAGGCGGCGCCTTCGCCAGCGGCGCCGCCCGCGAGCGGCGCCGTCCGCGGTCAGCCGGCGTGCGCCCCGGTGGTGCCGGCCGGACGACGGGCCGCGCGCCGTGCGAGGAGCAGCGCGCCGAGCAGGCTGAGCACCCCGAGGACCGTCGCCACGATCGGCAGGATCGTCCCGATCGCGGCGAGCAGGCCGGAGTCGTCCCCCACGTCGTCGCCCCGCTCCTCGATCGAGTCGTCGGTGGAGTAGACGTCGATGGTGGCGAAGGGCACCTCGACGACCGTGATGCCCAGGTCGAGGGAGCCGGTGATCTCCTGGGTGCTGCCACCGGCGATGGTGGCGCCCAGCTCCTGGTCGGCGTCGACGTAGGTCGTCGTCCGCGACGTCCAGGCGATCGGGATCTCGGCGGGCAGGGAGGGCAGGACTCCCGGCAGCGCGTCGAGGAGGGACTGGTCCACCAGGCCGGTGAGGCCTCCGGCGAGGTCCGTCAGCTGGTCCCTGGGCAGCGCGGTCGGCAGGCCCAGCGCCTCGGGGTCGGCCAGCTCGCCCTCGGCGACGGACTCGTAGCGGTAGACGTCGCGTCCGCCGAGGGTCTCCTCGCCCTCGTAGGTCAGCGGGGCCGCCTGCAGGGTGTACTGGTCCCAGTACTCGTAGGCGCCCTCCTCGGTGGAGGGGTCGACCGGCAGCGTGAAGACCAGGCCCTCGGCGGAGGTGACGTCCTCGGCGCCGTCCGGCGCCGGGCGCGCCTCGGCGGTCTCGCGGTCGACGGCGAAGCGCACCTCGGTCACGGCGGGCTCGGAGTCGCCGATGGTCCGCTCGTCGGTGCGCAGCACGATCTCCGTGTCGCCGTCGACGGACTCGGACTGCACGCGCCGGGTGGCCTCGATCGGGACGTCCTCCAGGACGACGTCGCCGCCCTCGCCGGACAGCACGCCCGGGTTGATCCCGTCGTAGGTGCCCGCGAAGCGGAGGGTGACGTCGAGGTCCTCGGGGAGCTGGGTGGCGCTCGGGACGACGACGAAGCGGACGACGGCGGCGGCGACGATCAGCAGCACGCCGACGACGGCCAGGACGAGGGAACTGCGGGTGACTCTCACTGCGGGGGGCTCCGAGGTCTACGGACGGGCGACGACGGAGAGTGTGCGCCCCGGCCTGCGCGTCCGTCCCGCCGGGGGAGCCGGGCGCGGTGGGCGCGTGCGCGTCCCTACCGCGCGGCGTCCGGCGGCTGCACCGGGTCGCCGCGGTCCCGGCCCAGGGCCGCTCCCCGGACGGGCGGACGGGACCGGGCGTCGGTCCGGGGTGGTCCGCGGGGCCGGGGCGCGCTACGGTCGCCCAGTCAGTCCGAGAATCCAACCGGCCGGGGGGTCCGCCGTGCCCGTCCCGAGCTCCGCCGCACCCGGCGATCCCGGCGTGCAGCGCCGCACGCTGGCCCTGGCCGCGGCCAGCACGGTCCTCGTGCTGGTCACCTTCGTGACGCCGCTGGCCACCGGGGTCCGGACCGCGGCCGCCCTGGGCTCGGGCCTGTGAGCCCAGGCCTGGGCGCTGAGCGCGATGAGCGTGGGGCTGGCGGCGACGCTGCTGACCGCCGGGGTGCTCGCCGACGACCTCGGCCGGCGGCGGGTGTTCGCCGCCGGTCTCGGCGTGCTGGCCGCGGGCGCGGTGGCCGCCGGGGTCGCGCCCTCGGCCGGCTGGTTCGTGGCCGGGCGGGTGGTGCAGGGGATCGGCGGCGCGGCGGTGCTCGCCGGTGCGCTCGGCCTCATCGGCGCCGCCTTCCCGGCCGGTCCCGCGCGGGCACGGGCGACGGCCGTGTGGGGCGCCAGCGTCGGCGCGGGCACCGGGGTGGGCGGCATCGCCGCCGTCGTCCTGGACCCCGGCGACGGCTGGCGGGTCACCTACCTCGCGACCGCGGCCGCTGCGGCGGTCCTCGCGCTCGCGGCGGTCCGGCTGCCGGCGGAGCCCGGCGGCCTGGCCCGGCGGGCGGTCGACGTCCCCGGCGTCGTCCTGCTGGCCGGCGGGACCAGTGCCGTGCTCGCCGGCCTCGTCGAGGGGCGGGCCGGGTGGGGGCGCCCGCAGGTGGTGGTCCTGCTCGCCGTGGGCGCGCTCGCGCTCGCCGGCTTCGTCGTCGTCGAACGGCGGGTGCGCGCGCCCACGCTCGACCTGCGGCTGTTCCGGTCCCGCGGCTTCACCTCCGCCACCGTCGGCGCGGCGGTCACCGGCGCGGCGGTCATCGGCCTGAGCTCCTACCTGCCCACGGTCCTGCAGCGCGGGCTGGGGGAGAGCCTGCTGGCCGCCACGCTGCTCGTGCTCGTCTGGTCGGTCGTCGGGACGGCGACCGCGCTCGCGGTGCGCTGGGTGCCCGGTCTGGACGGCGGCGTGCTGCTGGCGCTGGCGCTGGCGGTCTCCGCGGCCGGGCTCGCCGTCCTCGCGGTCCTCGGGCCGGAGGCGACCAGCGCGCGGCTGCTGCCCGGCATGGTGGTCCTCGGCGTCGGCTACGGAGCGGCCAACGCGGCACTGGGCCGGGAGGCCGTCGCCCACGTCCCCGCGGCGGCGGCCGGGATGGGCAGCGGGGCCAACAACACCGCGCGCTACCTCGGGGCCGCCGTCGGCGTGACCGTCGTCGTGCTGGTCGTCGGTGCCGGCGAGCCCGAGGGCACGGCCGCCGGGCTGCTGGCGGGCTGGAACGCGGCGGCGCTGGTCGCCGCCGCGACGGCGCTCGCCGGCGCCCTGGTCGTCGCCCTCCTCCGGCCCCGGGCGCCGGCCGCGCCGCGGAGTCAGGGTGCTGCGGGACCGCCGTCCTCCGGGACGAGCAGCGGCGCCACCATCGCGTCCACGTAGCGCGCCAGGACGTCGAGCTCGGCGCCGGAGATCGCGCGGGTCCCGATCGAGTCGCGCAGCGAGCACACCCCGGCGATCAGCGCGGCGAACAGCTCGGCCCGCAGCGGGGCGTCGTCCCCGCCGAGCCGGCCGGCCAGCAGCTCGGTGTAGCCGGCGTGGATGCGGTCGCGCGCGATGGCCCGGACCAGGTCGGTGCCCGCCCCCGCGACGAGGGTGGCCATGCTGCTGGCCCGCATGTCGGCCGGGGCGTCGGGGTCCAGCGCGCGGCGCAGCAGCGCGTGCGGGAGGTCGGCCAGCGGTGTCTCGGCGATGGTGCTGTCCGGTCCGGCCGGTTGTAGCGCCTCGGTGAGCAGCGCCTCCTTCGATCCGAAGTAGCGGTACACCAGCGCCTGGTTCGCGCCGGCCGCCGAGGCGACGTCCCGGGTGCTCACGGCGGCGACGCCGTCCCGGGCGATGAGGTCGCGCGCCGCGACCAGCAGGGCCTCGCGGGTGGCGGCCGCGTCGCGACGCCGCGGCCCCTCGGCCGCCCGGTCCGGGTCGGTCACGGCTCCCCCTCCTCCCACGCCGCCGGACGTGCCCGGCCGGCGGCGTCACCCTAGTGACCGCGGAGGTGCCGGCGGACCGCCCGTCGCCCGATGTAGTCAGTCGTTGACTTCGTCGGGCACAGCCGCCTAGGCTCGAAGTCGTCAGTTGACTACATTGCTGTGCCGGGTCCCCGGCACGCTCCAGGGAGGCCCGGCGTGGACGTCGAGGACATGATCATGATCAGCATCGACGACCACGTCGTCGAGCCGCCGGACATGTTCGCCAACCACGTGCCCGAGCGCTGGAGGGACCACGCACCCAGGTCGATCGTGGACGAGAACGGCTACGAGAAGTGGTGGTTCCAGGGGAACTCGATGGGCACCGTCGGGCTCAACGCCGTCGTCGGCTGGCCCAACGAGGAGTGGGGCCTC